>CAZFAJ010000014.1:0-48929 GCA_964517005.1 uncultured Balneolaceae bacterium
CTAAAAAAAAAGGCGGGCCAATTTGACCCGCCTTTTTGAATAAACTTACTTTCGTTCTGATAAAATCAGTTACGAGGGCTGTATTGATATGGATTTAGCGGATGTGTTTCTGCACGTCTGTTTTTACGGCAGCCCGGTGTGTTTTCATCCATTTCTGCTTCTACACATGGAACCGGAGCCTTTCCAAGTCCGCGCGAATCAATTCTGTCTTCGCTGATTCCGTTGTTTGTGTAGAATTCAACTACAGAGTTGGCACGTCGTAAACTGAGTCGGAGGTTGTACTGATCGCCGCCAATATGATCTGTATATGCATCCACCCGAATTCTGAAAGCGGTCACGTCAACCAATCTCTCGACGTTTGAAGCTAACCTGGAAGCAGCTTCGTCAGTAATATTTGACCGGTCAAATCCGAAATTAATAGTGTCTAATTCGCCTTCACGGATGAATGGGGGATCATTTGAGTCCAGGAGATCAGTTCCCATTTCCACTTCTTGTCCATCATCAAATCCATCGCCATCGGAGTCAGGATCCAGCGGATCTGAATTGTATTGGTTCACTTCTTCACCATCGGTGAGTCCATCATCGTCACTGTCTGATTCGAGAGGATCTGTGTTGTGCATGTTTACTTCATCGCCATCACTTAGACCGTCGCCATCACTATCTGAATCGAGAGGATCCGTATTGTAAGAATTTACTTCGTCACCATCGCTCAGGCCGTCACCATCACTATCTGACTCGAGAGGATCCGTTCCGTATTCGTTAATTTCTTCACCATCGGTAAGGCCATCGCCATCGCTGTCTGGTTCCAGTGGATTCGTATCATGTACAAACATTTCATCATAATCTGAAAGGCCATCACCATCGCTGTCGCGTTGTCTCAGTTCTTCATCGGAAAGCGACTGCAGATACTCGAGAGTAAGCGGGTCTGGATCAGGTTCAGGGCCGCTTGGTCCGCATCCGTAAAGAACGAGGCCGCCGATGAGAAGACCCAGCAGTATTGATTTATTTATAACTGTATTCATGTTTAACTCCTGTAAGGTTGGTATGTAGTTATTGATAGGTTGTTATTTAAAATTTACGATAAAATAAATAAGCATTTAGAATCTAACAAAAGCTTTTTGACTTCTAACTTTTTTTACTTGTATATTTGTACCTTATTCACGGAAAGGGGCTATAGCTCAGCTGGCTAGAGCGTCGCGCTGGCAGCGCGAAGGTCCGGGGTTCGAATCCCCGTAGCTCCACATTCATTTTGTAATATACAGATTTATAAAGGTTTTTCTACAAAACATTCTTACTAACTATAAGATTCCGTAGGTTTTAAGTTTCAAAATAATTTTTTACTGCTTTCCACATCTCAATCTAAACTTTTTAAGTATCACCTACATTATAAAAAGCCAAAAAAAAATATCTCTGAAAACGTAACATTTTCATTACGAACTCTTCTTATTATATACTGGGAACTAAAAAAAACTAAAAATGTTCCTCCGGATTGAATATTTTATTTGCTGGTTGAGAAAGTATTAATTCCAATTTACGATATCCATTGCATGGTTAATAATTGACTTATGGATCTAAAAAAATTTTTAATTACAGGATGTATTGTTTCCATTTTCGCTCTCTTTGCACCTTGTTTGAGTGCGCAGAATAATTCAGGGATTGAACTTGATTTGCAGGCCGAGCCCCTGTTAACAAATTCACAACTTATCAGCCTGGTTTCTCTGGCTCTTGATGAGACAGGACAAGGTTCCCGCCTTTTTTCTTTTGCCATTCAAAATATGTCAGATGCCGAGAGTGAACCTCTTTTTATAGAGTATACTGCAACTACCTCAAGATTTGGACAAATCATTGAAGCAGTACAACGCGAGAGAACTCCATTCAGACTACAGCCGGGGCAGGTAGTAATTGCCTCGAATAATGATATTGCGCAATCGAGGCTGCCCGGAATCTCCGGTACGATAAATTTTACTGCAGATTTTACAGACGGTGGTGAGGATTTTCTGAATAGCCTGAAAGGCGGCAGCAAATTGCCCGCAGATGTTTATACCATAACTATGAACATTTTCAGTAATGCGCCCGGAGCGAACGGAGGTACTCTTGAAGCATCACAAACTGTTACTATTGGTGAAAATCTTGTTGAAGATGATGAAACCATTTTTGCGCTGTCGCCCGGTGATGTGGCAGGTTCAGGGATGATTATATCAAATCCATTTCCCGAATTTCGCTGGGAAGGCCGGCCCGACCAAACGTATAGATTGATAGTGGTGAACCGAGTGGAAGGCGAAGGTCCTGAGACTTTAATTGAAAGTGCTTTAAGCACGGATGCCGCAAGATCGAACGGATCTGCAAATCTTTTGCAATTTGAAAATTTGGATGTAACGACACAGGGAACCAGTTTTCAGTTCCCATCTACCGGTGTTCAGCCTCTGCGCGAAGGTGAAACTTATTATTGGCAGGTTTTTTCTATTCTTCAGACTTCACAGGGTGAAGAAGTCAGATCATCTGAAATTTGGGAATTTTCGCTCTCATCCAGAAATGGAGAAGGACCCGGGGGAGTAGCTGAAGAGGTCATCGAAATGGATGGTGAAATATTTCTGTTACTAAGCGCAATTCTGGGTGAAGATAAAACCCTTGAATTGCAGGAAAACGGGTATCAATTGAGTAGCCTGGAATTGGATGGCACTGAATTTTCGGGTGAAATTGCAAATGAAAAACTGGAAGATCTGCTCGATAAACTGCGCGAAGGAAAATTAAAATTTACAGGAGCTTCAGAATGAACCGGGATAAAAAAATAAATATTGCACTCTTTACAATTCTTTTGACAGCACTTTCGGGCTTTATTGCTATAGAAGTAACTTCTTCAAATAGTGATAAACCATTTGACTTTATCGCCAGGCATATGTCGGATCTTTTTCCCAGGAACACTGAACCGGAAATTGAAATTACTTTTGATGAGGAAATCAAACCTGTACGATTTGATGAAGAAAATACCATTGAAACTTTCAATGAGAGGCCGCTTGCTCTTGTAACCCGTTTAATTCCAAATCTTGCAATCAAAAATGTGGAACGAAATATGCCCGCGGATAAAGGGTCGGAGCTTTTTAGCGGAGATACGCTCCGGACCGATGAGAACGGGTACGCCCTGGTTGTTTTTATGGATAAAAGTACAGCCAAGGTGCGGCCTCAATCCCAAATGATTGTACGGGGCGAGATAGACAGAAATCAAAACTCACGTTCGAGAATCAGTTTAAATAGTGGTGAGATTTTTCTTGAAATTGAAAAACGGCCTAATAACGAACTGGAAGTTATTACAGGTACAACTGTTGCCTCTGTTAAAGGTACACGATTCGGAGCAACTCATACAGGTTATTTCTGGGTGGAAGAAGGCGAAGTGGAAGTTACATTAATAGAAAGTGGCGAGACTGTAACAATCACCGATGGAATGTTTTCCCGCATAGACGACGATGAAACAGCCCTTGTTACAGGTGATCTTTCTGATGGTGAGATAGCAGAACTCGCAGATGAATATCGCATTCTGGATAGTGAATTAACCGAAAAACGTTTACTTTTGAGGTTCAGAGATGCGAATGGTCAGCTTCGGGAAGAAGAAGTTATCTACTATGAACAGAATAACGAGTAATTTCACCGCTAAATTTCTGCTTTCAGACATAGCCCTGGTCAAATCGTTTTTTTTTCTTATTCTGCTTGGTATACTCTGCACAAACAACACGAATGCTCAGACTGCAGTACGGCATCAATCTCCCCAGTTCATCGAGCGCAATATACCATCACCGTTAATTTTCGAAATCCCCGGAATTTCGGATCAGGAGGTTCTTGAAGCATTGTTGTTTACAAGAACCAGTGGTGAATCGGGTTTTCGCCAGCAAGAGACAAGGGTAGAAAACCGAACTGCTCAATTTGATGTCCTGATTGAATCAGATAATATTAACTCAGTTGAGTATTATTTTGTAGTTCGAACTATTTCCGGTCAGCAGATTGCGTTTCCGGACATTACAGCAGGTGAGCCTCCGCTGCAGCTTGAAGTAATTGATCAGCGGGAAGGATCGTATATTCAGGCAGATTTTATTGACGTATCCATTCTTTCGCCGGAAGAGAATGAAGTGATTCCCGGTGAGGATTTTATTTTTGCAGCGGCTCTTTTTTACGATGATGAAGATGTGAAAGGAGGATCATTTTCGCTCTATTTAAATGGTGCTGATATCAGTGATCAGGCTGAAATTTCACCCTTTCTGATCAAATTTATACCGGATTCACTTTCATCCGGAGACCAGTCATTCCGCATTGTATTTGAAAAAAACAAAAAACGATACTCTGTGGCTGAATTTCGGTTTCGGACAGCCGGTAATTTGAATCTGAGCAGAGCTGACCTCGCACCTGAAATAACAGTAAGCAGCAGCAGGCGCCCGCCTTCCGGCACCCTGGGATTATCTTCACGAAATCAGCAGATAGCAGGTCAAACCAATGATGCTCTTGATGGGAGATTAAGATTTTCAGGAAAGGAAGGATTGCTTTCTTATTCTGTTTCAGGCTTTTTAACATCGAGGGAATCATCCCGGTTACAGCCACAGAACCGGTTCAGCGGGGAACTGCGTTACGGTAAGTGGGCACTTCTGCAGGCAGGGGATGTTTTTCCCTATTTCTCCAACTTGTCGATCAGCGGACGCCGGGTACGTGGTCTCTTTTCTGAAGTTAATGTTTTAAATGAAAATCTTGGTTTGCAGTTCATTTACGGGGATATGAAACGCAGTATCTCAAACAGGTATGCTCCGGTTCAGCGAACGGAAAGAACCATTGGCGGGCAGGTTGCAGATACACTATTCTCTATCGGATTTACGGATGGCGGACGCGGTTCCTTTGAACAGGATGTTTTCGGAGCACGGCTGGCTGTTGGAAAAGAGGAAAAAGTACAATTTTCAATCCATGGACTTAAAGTGGAAGATGAGCTGTCGTCTTTAAATGTTATCCGGAATTTTGAGGATGTAATGGAATTTGATTCAAATCTTGCTGATAACTTAAATAGAGATGACATTAATTCTTTGGAGGGAGATCCTGATCAGCTGCAGGTGAGCGGAGCGAACCCAAAGCCAAGAGGTAATTTTGTTGCGGGCACAGAACTGGCCATGTCGCTTGATTCCAGGCGAATCCGTTTCAGGACAGAGATGGCTGCGAGCCTTCTAAACAATGATATTAATGGCGGTCCGCTCGACCAGCAAAGAGCGGATGAACTTGGAGTTGAGCTGGATGAAAGTACGGAATCTCTTTTTCGCAGGCTGTCCCGGTTTATTGTTATCAATGACAATATGGAAACACTTCCGTTCCAATTTACAGAAAATGAAAATGGAACCCTCGAAGTGGATGCTTTTTTTCCCACATCACTGCTGGCAAATCAGTCGGAGCTCGATCTGGATTATTTTAACCACAACTTTCAGCTTAAGTATCGATGGATTGGCCCCGATTATCAATCACTTGCTAACAGTACCGTACGAAGAGACGTAGCAGGCTTTACAGTCAGTGATCGTTTTCGTCTGCTTCAAAATCAGTTCTTTGTAACACTCGGGTATGAAAATCTAAGGGATAACCTGGCTGATAATCGTGATGCTACAACGAGGACAAAAACGGCAAGAACAGTGTTGAGCTGGTTCCCCGTAAATCAAAAGCTCCCCGGAATCACCCTCTCCATGCGTTATCGTACACGAGATAACAGCGTAGAAAGATTTAATCCTTTTTTAGAATCACAATTTTTAAATACTGCGCTGCGAAATTTTGCAATAGCGGAGGGAGACACCGTGCTGACTGCCAATCCAAGAGATAACAGAACTCTCTCCATAAACAGTTCAGTGAACCAAAATTTCAACCTGTTTGAAAGTGCGCACCGTGCAAGTTTCACCTATTCCTACCTTGATACCAGGGATAATGTGTTTTCATTTGGCGATTCAAGAAGTAACTCTTTTTCATTTTTACTGACCAGCCGGTTCGATGGCAGGCCGTTCCAAACCCGCGTCGGCTGGAATGCGAGTTTTACAGAGTCAACGGGAGGGCTCACCGATATTGATATATATGCAATTGACCTCGGAGCCGATCTGTTTTTGCTCGAAAATCGATTGTCATTCAATTCTGATGTTTCGTTCGCAAGAAATACGTTTACATCTGCAAGGCTGATCGTTGATGACAATAACAATCCGGATTCGTTTTTTGATAACCGTTTTGTTGCAGCAGTTGATGAAGACCCTGACCGCAGATCAACAAATGCTTATATTTTCAGAGTAAGAGCAACTTATAACCTTTCCGCAAGTCACTCATTAATTGCATCTGCTAACTATTCAAGTATCAAAAACCGGCTTACATCAACCGAAAATTTTCCTGACGATCGCATTTTGCAATTACGCTACATTTTCAGATTTTGATGCATGAATAAGCGTCATGCAAAATCTGAGTGGCTGAGTACTATTTATCTTTCTATTGCTGTTGCCGTTTTGGCAATTCTGGCAAGCTATCTTGCTCCGTTTGAAGATCTGGATCACAAAATCACGGATCAGCAAATGATGTTGAGGGATAGCAACGAACTTTCGGACTCACCCATTGTAATCGTTGAAATCAGCCAGGAGGCTGACGAGGAGATCCCGTATCAATACCCGTGGCCGCGGTGGATCTATGCTAAACTCATTGAAAACCTGAACCAGGCGGGTGCAAAAGCCATTGCAATTGATGTTCTTTTTGATCAGAGAGATCAAAATCCTGCAAACGACAGCACACTTGCAGAGACACTCCGCGAATTTGATAATGTAGTATTAATAGGAGGGTTCCGGAGAACACGGGATTTTACAAACTCCGGTTTACTGGTAGATAAAATAAATCGCGTGATGCCGGCACCGGTGCTTCAGGAGGCTATGCAAAATCCAGTCGGTATTGTTGATATGCATCAGGATAGTGACGGTTTCATACGGAGTTACCCATTTGGTTCTGAATTTAACGACGAACAGCTATTTTCACTTGCTGTTCAAACGCTGATGATCGCTGACAGCATCAGCCGGGATAATGTGTATGACGATGGCGATCACTACAGGGTCGGAAACCGGATGATTCCCAAAAACAATGACGGGATGATGTATATCAATTATTACGGTGGCAGCAGAACATTTCCCTATATCGGTTTTGAAAAAATTGTGGATGACGAGGAATTTGATACGAGGATGGAAATGGAAGCATTTTCTGTCAATGAATTTAGTGATCCGGAGTATGGAGTACTGGCACAGGGAGTTCTGAAGGATAAAATTGTTTTTGTCGGATCTACAATGCCGGAATTACAGGATTTTCATCTTGTTCCGATCACCGGACTCAATGGTGAGCCGGTTATGGCGGGTGTTGAAATTCATGCTCACGCACTCCAAAGTATATTGGATGAGAACTACCTGAAAGACGTTGAAGTCTGGCAGATCTGGCTTTTTGCACTTTTCTTTGCATTTCTTATTGTAGCAGTTGTACAACGATTTGGTGTTTGGCTGGGATTAGCAATTTTTATATTTGTAATGGCACTCATTCTTCTGGGGTCTCAGTTTATGTTGAATGAAATGAACATGGTTACAAGCACAGTTCCGCTTCTGCTGTCCACTTTGGGTGCGTATTTTTCGGGTAATGTGAAAAATTATCTTACAGAGCAAAAGCAAAAAGAACGTATCACGTCTATGTTCTCTTCCTATGTGTCTCCCGAACTTGTAAACCGGCTGATTAAAAGTGATGAAAGGCTTGAATTGAAAGGAGAGAGCAGGGAATTGACGGTCTTGTTTAGTGATATTGCAAATTTTTCAAAATTGTCTGAGTCTATACCTGCTGAAAAGGTTGTGGTATTTATGAATGAATACCTGGGCAGGATGACAAAAATCATCACTGACGAAAACGGCACACTTGATAAGTATATTGGTGATGCTGTAATGGCTTTTTATGGAGCACCTGTCACTTTGAGAACACACGCGGCAAGAGCCTGCCGCTCGGCACTGTTTATGCAAAAGGCTTCTCTCGAATTGAGTTCTTCAACTCTTTTAAAAGAGCAAATATCGGCCGAATTTGATCTTCACACCCGGATAGGGATTAATACCGGTGAAATGGTTGTTGGAAATATGGGTTCGAGTCAGCGGTTCAATTACACAGTAATGGGTGACCAGGTAAACATTGGTGCCAGGTGTGAAACTGTCTGTAAAGAGTTTGGAGTGGGAATAATTGTTACAAAAAATACACGCCGTGCGGCAGGCGAAGGCGAGTTTGTATATCGCCATCTTGGGAGGCTGATCATCAAGGGAAGGAAGGAGCCGGTCGATATTTACCATCTGGTAAGCTTTGCAGAGGATTTAAACCTACATCTAATAGAAATCGTCGAAAAATTTAATGAAGGGATAGAGCATTTTTTGAATCGTGATTGGAAGGTTGCTGCTGATATTTTCAGGGAGACAAAAAAAGCAGAACATAATTTAATTAAACCCTACTCTCCACTTATAAATCCTTCTGTTTTCTATCTGAAACGGTGTCGTCATTTTCAAACTTTCCCCCCGCCTGAGAGCTGGCAGGGTGCTGTGGAACAGCAGGTGAAATGAAGAAGTAAAGAAGTGAAAAGTGAAAAGGGAGAGGGCATAAGTATCAGCTAAAAAATTCAATATCAAAACTTCTGACGTAACGCTAAAGTTCAAGCCGGGATTCTGTAGTTGCATCAGATTTTTACCGGATAATTCGCTTTCCTTTGGTTGAGTAATTCAAAAATTCTTAGTCGATTAGATAATTAATAAAAACTGTTCTCACCGAAAGCCGACAGCTGGCAAAAAAATAAATTGAAGTGCTGAAATTGTGGCTGACCAACATCATGCGTTGCGAATTCCTTTCCGGGAAGTCCAGGCTGAAAGCCTGAAACAACACAGCCCGAAGCAGCGCTCCGGGAAATCGTGAGCCACATCTCACCACCAGGCTGAAGGCCTGTAACAGGACCAGCTACTAACATGTGCAGCCATTCAATTCCGGTTGTCTGTCATTGTGCCACACCCTTACCGGCCGCCACGACCATCACCCGAATTGAACCTGACCTGCTGCAGGCCTACAGCCTGCCCGTTTGGCGCCCGACCAGATACCCCGACAGCATACTGCCTTTTCAATTAAAAAAACCCTCAATTGCAGTTTTATCTTTAATTGCCAAAACCTTATCTTAGTTACTTTGGGGGCAAGTCCCATACAGCCAGCTCCCTTTGAATTCCGTCAGGGCCGGAAGGCAGCAGCGGTAGAAGGTCGTAGCGGCGTGATATGGGTAGCTTGCCCCCTATTTTATAAAGCCATTCACTGTAATGATTTATAAACAGGCACGTCTGCTAAATCATCAACAGATCAAATTACCGGTATCCACTTTTTTCAATATGTGAAGCAATATGTTCTGCATGTATTCTTGAGTTTTCGATAAATAGCGAGCTTGTGTCCATTCCTCCGCATACGACACCGGCCACATAAACCCCTTTCCGGTTGGTTTCCAATGTTTCTTCATCGTAGACCGGCATTCTGAACTTATCGTCCGTCAGTTCAATTCCAAGTTGATTCATCAGTCCATACTGAGGTTCATATCCTGTCATCGCAAGAACAAAATCATTTTTCAGTGTAACTGTTCCATCCGGCGTGCGAATATCCACTTCTTTTTCCCGTATTTCAAGTACTTTGGAATTGTAAAAAGCTTTAATTGAACCCTCTTTAATACGGTTTTCAATA
This sequence comes from uncultured Balneolaceae bacterium, assembly GCA_964517005.1. Lineage (GTDB taxonomy): Bacteria > Bacteroidota > Rhodothermia > Balneolales > Balneolaceae > CAYVBJ01. The sequence continues at coordinate 9,751 of CAZFAJ010000014.1, forward strand.
TCCGGCTTGACCCAATATTTAACTGTATATTTCAGGTCATCGCCGCGCAGCAAAATGGAAACGTTTGCGTTTCTGCGCCAGGTTTCAAGAGCAGCGTCTACTGCTGAATTTCCTCCGCCAACCACTAAAACGTTTTGCCAGGCGTACGGATGGGGATCGTCGTAATAGTGCCGCACCTTAGGAAGTGACTCACCGGGAACATCCATCATTTTAGCTTTTCCATAAAAGCCTGTTGCAAGTACTACTTTTGATGCACTGTAACTTTTTTTATCAGTCTTTACAGTAAAATTATCCTCGTTTCCATCGATGGAGAGAACTTTCTCATAGAGATGAATATCCAGTTCATAATGCTCCGCTGTTCGGCGGTAATATTCAAGTGCTTCCTGCCTTGTCGGTTTTGGCCCGTGTGAAATAAATGGAACATTTCCGATTTCAAGTTTTTCAGAGGTTGAAAAAAAAGTCATATTCACCGGATAGTGATAAATTGAATTGACAAGACATCCCCTTTCGATAATCAGGCAGGGAATATTTTTCTTTTTCAACTGAATTGCTGTGGCAAGCCCGATAGGTCCTGCACCAATGATGATAACCATTGCTTTTTGAAATTAATATATATTTATGATTTTAAATCGAAAGATAAGCAATTGATTAATCGAGTAGCAATGAAAGCTTAGAATAGAACTCAATTTGAATGGATGATGGTGTTCTGAACTCTAAATACTTCCATTACCGTCAGTTTTAACTGACGGTATTAGGATTTCGTCTTCAAAAGGGTTTTAGCCTCATGTAACAGCTATCTGAATTACGTGCCAAATTGGTTGAAAAATGTTACTATGTTTTTTTCCAGCCAATTTTTAGAAGTTCCCCAAAATCCGACATGCCCGCCATCATCAACTATGCATGAAGTAATGTTGGGATTTTGAAGTAAACTGCCGGTAGGTGTAAGGTGAAACGGGCAGAGAGGATCGGCTTTACTGTGAACAATCAGTACAGGAGATCTGATCTGATCCATAAAGAAGGCACTGGAACAGGTTTCGTAATAGTGGTCAGCGTTTTTAAATCCGTGAAGCGGAGCTGTAACCTGATCATCAAATTCATAAAGTGAGTTACCGGTAAATCTGGGAATGTCAGGGAAAATTTTTCTTTTCTCTTCAATTTTTTTCTTCAAGCTATTCAGAAAGTAGTGGTTATAAATTTGATTAAACCCGTTATTTAAATTCAGGGAGCCTTTTTTCAGGTCAAACGGAGTTGATATTCCTGCCACAGCTTCCAGCGGATGAGCCGTTTGATGCCTGCGTAAAAAATTGAGCAATGCACTTGCTCCCAGCGAAAATCCGGCTGCAAACAGGCGGTGATCCGGAAGATTTTTTGACACCCATGTAAACACTGTAGCAAGGTCTTCGGTTTCACCTGAGTGATAGAAACGGGGCTTCCGGTTCATATCACCGCTGCAGCTTCTAAAATTTACCGCAATTACTGTGTACCCGTTTTGATAGAGTTCGTCAGAGAGGTTCGTAATATAGAACCGCCTGGACGAACCCTCAAGGCCATGGAACAGGATTGCTGCTTTGCCGGAATCCGGATTTTCTTTCAAATCCATATCCAAAAAATCTTCATCGGGCGTATTTATGCGAATTCGTTCAGAATCAATATTTGCAACAGGTTTAAAAAGAGAACTGCAAATTGTTTGCGCATGCCCACCGCGACACCAAAAAGGTGTATAAAATTCACCACACAGCCGGGTGTCGAATACTTCTGAATCCCTCAAAATTAAATTTTTTAGAAGCTTATATTCGTTTAATATTAGCGATAAATTTTGCAAACCGAAAGAATATTGAAGAGTGTTAAGTCTACATTACCCTGATATGCAGGCCGAAATACAGTAATCATTTCTCAAATTGCGAATAAAATTGTCTGTTTCATCAAAAAGTGATTTAAAACCATTGGCGATATTGTATGCATTTCTCCTTACTTTTCAGCGCATAATTCACGCAATTTAATTTTATGAAATCAGATTTTATAAACCCGGTGGTCAAACGTATTGCGTCCATTGACCTTGGAACCAACTCATTTCATGCCGTTATTGTAGATATACATTCTGATGGAAGTTTTTATACCGTTGATAAATTAAAAGAGATGGTATTGCTGGCCGAAAAAGGGGTGGGAGAACGTCTTTCCGAAGCCGCCATAAAAAGAGGTTTAGATGCGTTACAAAAAATTAAAACTCTTTGTGATCATCAGAATGTGGAGCAGATTCTTGCATTTGCAACCAGTGCTATCCGGGAAGCCGAAAATGGCGGAGAATTTATTCAGCTGGCGATTGATGAGATAGGCTTAAAAATAAATGCGATTCCCGGCAGAGTAGAAGCAGAGCTGATAGGACTTGCCGTACAGCATGGTGTAAAACTGCCTGTTGATTCTCCGGCACTGATGATGGATATAGGAGGCGGAAGTGTGGAATTTATTATTGGAGACAGGGATAAATTCTATTTTCTGGCAAGTAAAAAAATAGGTGTTGCCAGAATGGCTGCAAAGTTTATAGATCATGATCCTGTTACTGTACATGAGATAGAAGTGTTGCAGAAGCGCTACAGAGATAAGCTTGAAGATGTAGCGCAGGCATTTGCCGCAAACCGGACAAAAAAATTGATCGGTTCATCCGGTACTATGGAAAACATAGCGGCCATGATTGCATACAGTAACAAAAAAAGCCCCGGCCTCACTTTGAATGAACTTGAATTTTCAGCGAAGCAATTTTTTAAGTTTTATGATAAAGTTATCCGGATGAATCATGATGAGAGGGCAAAATTAAAAGGTCTTGATGAGAAACGGATCGATCTTCTGATTCCGGGCCTGGTGCTTGTCAATTATGTATTAAAAACATTTGCGATAAAGAAAGTGATTATTTCATCCCAGGCGTTGCGCGAGGGAATTATCATCAGGCATATTCAAAGAGAGCTGCCTGATCTGAAAAAACAGATAATAGATCCGGATCCGCGGCGCCGAAGCGTTTTTGAGCTTCTGCACAAATGCCACTGGCATGAAACACACTCCAGGCATGTTACCTGGATGGCACTCAAAATTTTTGATTCCTTTCAAGAGGATCTCGGATTAAGAGATCAGGACCGTGAGTTGCTTGAGTTTGCCTCCTATCTGCATGATATAGGCTATCATATCTCTCACAGAAAACATCATAAACACGCCCTCTATCTTATAAGAAATGCTGATTTGAAAGGATTTAAAGAGGACGAGATTGAAATTATTGCCAATGTTGCGAGGTATCACAGGCGTTCAACACCTAAATCCAGACACAAATATTTTGACAGACTTTCGAAAGATTTAAAAAAACGGATTGTGGCATTATCTGCAATACTAAGAGTTGCTGACGGCTTAGACAGGAGCCATTACCAGAATGTAAGAAAACTGAATATTGAGAAGAATGAGAGCCAAATTACTTTTAAAATCAGCACTGAATCAGATCCGGATCTTGAAATATGGGGTGCTATGCGAAAAAACAGCCTGTTCGAGGAAGTTACAGGCAAAACATTAGTGATTGAGCCTGTAGAGACAGGGCAAGTGATGCCCACTGAAACTGTCTGACAGAGTTGGATTCAATTTTGTCAGCTGCTACTGCTCTTCTTTTATTTTTTGAATGTAATGATACCGGGCTTTTATACCGGACTTGGTTCCGTAAATAGTTCCTAAAACTACAGCAACAGCAAGAACCGCAACGGTGATGAGCCTTGCTCCCTCAATGGTATCACTAAAATACCAAACCCAGACAAAAGGGGGGATATAGATAACAACGGAAAGAACGTAGTGCAGATTTGTTAATTCCGGTACTTTAGATATATACCGTTTCACCGATGCATAAGTCAGATTAAGGTATAAAAAACCGAGAGCAAGTAAAGCCACTAGCCCGGTCCATTCCGGATTCGTGATGAATGAGAGAAACGGATTAGACAATAATATGATTGCCAGGGATAACATCAGAACCCACGTTATATACGCAAAGAAACGGGCACCGTCTTTCATAGGGTTTAAATTTTTTAATCAATTTGAATCAGAACGATAATTTATGTCATTTTATTCAGACAGACCGGAAGTAATTTATTCGCGGATAGATTGACAAAGTTCAACCAAAACTCCTGTGTTGTCTTTCGGGTGGACAAAAGCAACCAGTTTATTATCTGCTCCTTTTTTTGGTTTTTCGTTTAAGAGGGTAAATCCTTCGTCTTTTAAACGGGTCATCTCAGCCTGGATGTCCTCAACCTCAAAGGCTACGTGGTGAAGGCCCTCGCCTCGTTTTGAGATATATTTTTTTATAACTGAATCATCACTTGATGCTCCTAAAAGTTCAATTTTCGATTCGCCGGTTTTAAAAAAGGCCGTAACCACTTTTTCACTGTCAACAGTTTCACGTTTATAGCATTCAGTCTGTAAAATAGCCTGCCAGGTTTTAACAGCTTTTTCGAGATTCTCTACAGCAATACCGATATGATCTATATGCATTTTAAAGTCAAATTTGATTGGATATTAATCTGTGGTTTTAAACAACCTGAATGACAAATTCGTAAGAATCAGGTTGGTGCTTTTTTTGATTGCGTCTGCACCTAAGGTAAAAAAATATTAAATAAATTTATCAGCTTGAACGAAATCATCTGAGCTGACGTATAAGCACTTACTATGCATGATATTTGCATTTGTAAAACAATTCTAAATGCTTGTAAAAATGTCATATAAGAATTTTAAAAGAAGTAATTAAATAAATGAAAGGACGGATTGATTCGTATTATTGATACAGGTCAAGGCCGAAAAAATTATAAATAACTGACATCTTGAAAAATACAATTCTTTTTAAAAGCAAAATATCCATCCTGGCTGCAGTTCTTATATTTGTTATGATATCTGCCTGCAGTTCAGACTCCTCCAATTCGGAAAACAGTCCGGGCGATTTCAGGCAGTTCAGAGACGGCCAGGTTACCAGTGTGGAAGCTGTACCTGTGCAGACATCAACTATTTCCGATCAAATCAGATCTTTTGGAACCATCCGTGCCCAGGATGTCGTAAATGTGAACCCACAGGTCAGTAACCGAATCACCAAAATTCATGCTGATTTGGGTGATTCCGTTCAACAGGGAGATATTTTAGCCAAAATTTATGACGTGCCTTTCAGGGATGAACTGGAACAGGTTCAGGCTCAGCTGCAGCAGGCAAGAATTAATTTTGAGCGCGACAGTACCCAATTTGAGCGTCAAAAAACACTGTTTGAGAATGAGGTGATCAGTCAACTTGAATACGAAGAAGCAAAAGCGACGTTTCAAAACAGCCGGTCGCAGGTAGAATCAGCCAGGGCAGCATTAACTCAAAGCAGAGAAAATTTGGAAAATACAGAAATCAGATCACCGGTTAATGGCGTTGTGTTAAACCGTCTTGTTGCAGAAGGTGATATAGCAACAACCGGAACTACTGCATTTGAAATTGCCAATCTTGTCGGTTACGAAACAAGACTTTATCTGCCAATGCAGGATTGGGTAGAGGTGCGCGTGGGATTGCCTGTTGAATTACGATTGTCGAACCACGAGGGTGTGGTTGGCCGTGGAAATGTTTCGCGTATCAGTCCGCAGCTAAACCCTGAAACAGGGCTTGGAGAAGTTGTGGTAAGCCTTACTGACGTGACATCTTCCATCAGGCAGGGGGTGTTAACAGAATCAAGAATTACTCTTGTTACCAACGAAAACAGTGTGGTGATACCAAGATCAGCTTTGGTTGAAAAAGTGGATACGTACATTGAGCCCGAAACAAATACGGTTGAAATACGCAGAACCTATTCGGTTTTTGTATCGAAAGGCGATTCAGTTGCTGAGCGACGCGATCTGACTCTCGGACTCGAGCAGGGCGACAGAGTGGAGGTGCTTTCGGGTATTAGCCCCGATGAAAAATTGATTATTACAGGCAACAGAAGCCTGAATGACGGTTCCAGAATTCGGGTAGCCGGGCAGTCTGGCCCGGGCTCGCCTGAAAGGGGCATTATTACAGATGATACTGATTCTGATATTGAAAATTCAGAGAGAATTCAAAGAGTCCGGGATAGCAGACAGGAAGGCAGCGGAGATACAGCAAGCCGTGGGAATCTTTCTCAAAGACAAAATCAATCAGAAAATTAACAACTGAATGAAATATCTTTCAAAAACAGCTGTTGAAAGACCGGTTACATTTTTAATGATCAGTTTAATTCTGATAGGTTTTGGTGTATTTGGCCTTTCCAATTTGCGTCTCAATCTCTACCCGGACGTTTCATTTCCAACCATAACTATATTTACAACGTATGAAGGTGTAGCTCCGGAAGATATGGAGACGCTGATCAGCCGCCCGGTTGAGGAAACAGTTGGCAGTGTATCAGGTGTTCAGCGGGTTCGTTCACTCTCGAGCCAGGGGGCTTCTGTTGTAAGGCTGAATTTTGATTGGGGAACGGATCTCTTTGTCGCTGAAACGGAAGTTCGGAAGAGATTAGATCAGATCAGGCGATCTTTGCCTCAGGACGCCGAACAGCCAATTGTTTTTACGTATGATCCAAATGATGAACCCATTGTTGTGCTTACAATTACATCAGATACCCGAAGTCCGCGCGAGCTTCGAACGATTGCCAGGCAACAAATTGAACAGCGTCTTGAGCGAATCGGGGGTGTGGCATCAGCAGAGACGGCAGGCGGATTTGAGAGGCAGATTAATATTCAAATGAGTAATTCTCAGATGAGAGCCTATAATCTCACTGTCGGAGATGTTGCAAGCAGTCTCCGGCAAGAGAATATTCAGGTACCGGCCGGAGAACTCTCGGAGGGTGATGTCACATATTCACTGCGAACTATCGGGGATTTCAGAAATATCGAACAAATACGAAATACAATTGTCGCAAACAGAGATGGCAATCCGGTGTATGTTAAAGATGTAGCTGCCATTGAAGACGGGATTGCACAGCCCATCGGGAATGTGCGGGTTCAGGGCGATGACGGTGTTATCATTAATATCTATAAACAAAGTGACAGCAATGTTGTAACCGCGGCATCGGGTGTAATGGGCGGGCTTGACGAGCTTCGTGAATTTTTGCCTCCGGGTGTTCAATTGAGCGTACTTACAAATAAAGCCGACTTTATTGAGATGTCGATCAGGAATTTGATTCTGACCGGTATCCAGGCGATATTTTTGGTGATGCTGATGCTTCTTCTCTTTTTAAGAAGCGGGCGTACGTCGCTTATCGTAGCTGTCTCTATTCCGGTTTCAATTGTGACAACTTTCAGTATTATGCATTGGGCGGATGTCAGCCTCAATATTATATCCCTGTCAGGGCTGACCCTTGCAGTTGGACTGGTGGTTGATAATGCTGTTGTGGTTCTCGAGAATATATTCAGGTTCAGGGAAGACGGAGAAAGCGGCGCAAAAGCCTCCGTATTTGGAGCCAGGGAAGTTTCCGGGCCGATCATTATGTCAACTCTTACCACGCTGGTTGTGTTTCTGCCGGTTTTGTTTGTTCCGGGGATTGCAGGGCTGCTGTTCAGGGATCTGGCACTTACTATCTCATTTGCATTGATCGTATCTGTGCTTGTTGCGCTCACCCTGATACCGGTTATGAGTTCACGCCTGTTTCTTGCTGAAGACAGCAAAAAAGATCTATCTGCGGTAAAAAAGCTTCCGCTTTACAAAAGATTACTTGAGTGGAGAAAAAAATCTATCTATACAAGGCTGCTCAGTATTCCGCTCTTTTTAGTTTTGATACCGGTATACCCTTTTGTCTATCTTTTTGATATTCTGTTCAGAAAAATAGCCGGATTCTTTAATGACAGGGTGGCCCCGGTTCTTGGTAATATGTTTCTGAGCCTTGAAAACAGCTATAAATCAACGCTTGATTCACTTCTGAACCGAAGCGGCCTGGTGGTAACAGGTGCTTTTATATTACTGATAGTATCACTGCCCATATACTACCAGCTTGGCGGTGAATTTTTTCCGGAGGTTGATGAAAATTTTATAACGCTTGAAGTTCAGCGTGAACCGGGAGTAAATCTTTTTGAACTGGAAAGAACCATCGTGCGGATTGAGGAAATTATTCGCAGGGAGATCCCGGAAACGCGTTTAGTTGTTTCCGATTATGGAGATAAAACCGGTATAGAGGGTGCTGATAATCCGGGTGGAAACCAGGGTGTAATCAGAATTGAACTGGTACCGGTTGAAGAGAGAGACAGATCGCAGCAGAGGATTACTGCAGAGATCCTGAGGGCGGTGGAAATCGTACCGGGAGCGAATATACGGGAAATAAGAGAAGATCCCCTGAGTCCCGATGGTGAGACCGGACTGATTGTTCAAATATATGGATTCGATCCGGCGGTCAGGCAGGAATTTGCAGAAGCAGCCTATAATCGCATCAGCGAAATCGATGGCATTGTAAATGTCTTCAGTTCGGCAGACCAGGGCCGTCCGGAACTTCGAATCGATATGGACAGGGAGCGTATTTCACGAAATGGTATGACGACATCACAAGTCGCAACAGCAGTTAGTAATGCAGTTAAAGGTGATATGGCTACCACGTTTGTGGACCAGGGTATTGAGTTTGAAGTCCTTGTTCAGCTGGCTGCATCAGACCGTGCAGAATCAACGGCATTGCAGGAGATACAAATTCAGACGCCAAACGGAGACTGGATGCCACTGAAAAACCTTGCAAGAATTGAGCGTTACACCGGGCCTTCAAGCATCATCCGGGTAAACCAGGAAAGGATGGCGCAAATTGAAGCCGGCCTGGAAGGAATTGATTTAAAAAAGGCTACTGATGCGGTCCGGAGCACACTGTCGCAAATCCAATGGCCCGAAGGTTACAGATTTGAAGTTGCTGGTGATGCGGAAGATCAGCAGGAATCATTCTTTTTCTTAATTATCGCATTTATCATCGCAGGAATTCTAACCTATATGGTGATGGCTTCCCAGTTTGAAAGCCTGGTGGAACCATTTATAATTATTGGCACAATTCCGCTCGCTCTCACAGGGGTGCTTCTGATCTTATGGGTTACGCAAACACCTGTCAGTGTAACCGCGATGGTAGGCCTGGTGTTGTTAACGGGTATTGTTGTCAATAACGGTATTGTTATGATTGATTACATCAAAATTTTACAATCGCGTGGCCAGGATCGGCACGAAGCTATCGTGAACGGTTCCGGCAGGCGTTTACGCCCAATTTTGATGACTGCGTTTACGACTATACTTGCCATGGTGCCGCTGGCGCTTCAGCTCGGATCCGGATCAGAAACCTGGAGCCCTATGGCAAGAACCGTAATCGGGGGATTGACGATGTCGACACTTCTGATGTTGATTGCAGTGCCATGTATGTATAACATCGTAAACAGAACTGTGGAAAAGCTTGGTTTTGACTTTGTTCATAAAGAAGATCCGCTGCTAAATGAAGATTAACCGGGATATGATGCTATGAAAAAATTTACGCTGACCGAAAAAGTACTGAGACGGCCTGTCACCGTTTTTATGTTTTCACTGATGGTGGCCGGATTCGGAATATTTTCGCTTACCAATCTGAAGGTTACGCTGATGCCGTCTTTTAATATACCGATACTGGCAGTCTCGGTTAACTATCAGAATGTTTCTCCCGATGATATGTCGAGGCTGGTTGTTGAACCAATTGAAGGGGCTATCATGGGCGTGGATGGCATTGAAACTCTGGAATCGAATGTAAGACAGGGCGGTGCGTTTCTCATTTTGCGTTTAAAATCGGGAATCAACATTCAGCAGACAGAACTTAAGCTTAGGGAAGCTATGGACCGGATTCGGAATCAGCTGCCCGCCGAAGCAAATGAACCGGTGATTTTTCAGTTTGATCCTGATCGCTCACCCATTATGAATATCAGTATCGAATCCGATGTTCTTGGGCTGGATGAATTGCGCCAGCTTTCGATTGAATTTATTGAACCGAGATTTGAACGAATTGAAGGAGTTGCCTCAGCTGATACCCGTGGCGGACTCGAAAGAAACTTCTTTGTAAATCTTGATCCTGTTGCTTTGGCCAGGCACCGTGTTGTACCGTCTGAGGTGGTGAATGCAATAAGAAATAATAATATAAAGCAGCCTGTTGGAAACTTGGTTGCTGACCGAACGAGTTACAGTATCCGGGCTGAATCTATCTACAGGGATGTTAATGAAATCAGGCAGACAGTCATTCGAATTGATGAAAGTGTTCCGCTGAGAGTCTCGGATGTATCGAATGTTGAAAACACCTACGCGGATATCAATTCTATTGTAGAAGTAAATGGCAATAACAGTGTTACCGTAGAGGTGCAAAAACAGTCGGATGCTAATACACTGGATGTTGCGCAGTCAGTGATTTTTGAAATGCAGTCATTCCGGGAAAATTTGCCCGGAAACGTTACGATGCAGGTATTAAGTAATGAAGGAAAATTTATTGAAGACTCAATAAGTAATTTGTCGCAATCCGCATTGATGGCACTGGTAGTTGTGATATTAATCCTCCTGCTTTTTATGGGCGGATGGCGCATTGCACTGGTTGTGGCAACAAGTATCCCCATCTCCCTGACTGCCACTTTTGCAGCCATGTATTTTCTTGATATCAGCCTGAACATAATATCAATTACGGGCCTTGCACTGGCAATCGGGCTGCTTGTCGATAATTCCATTGTTGTTTCGGAAAGTATCGCTAATAAACTCGAGCAGGGAATGACAAGATTTAAAGCTACTCTTGAGGGAACCAATGAGGTTGCCGGCGCTCTTCTTGGATCTACTCTCACAACACTGGCTGTATTTGTTCCGATTCTGGGTGTGACAGGTATAACAGGAGCGGTAACCCGTGATCTCGCGCTGACTATTTCAATTGCCATTACCAGTTCATACCTGGCATCTATTATATTGATTCCTGTACTGGCCTCTCTTTTGTTGCGAAGAGAAGAGTTCGACCGCCACAGTATTACATTTAAGGGTATTCACTACATCGAAAAAAATTACGGCCGCATATTATATTGGATTCTGAATAGGAAATACGTGATCGCATTATTCATTACGGGTGTTCTTGCAGGATCCTATCTGTTATTCACATCCATTCCCGGTGAATTTTTCCCGGAGAGTGATTCGGGAGAATTTAATGCACGAGTTACCCTGCCGGCCGGAACACAGCTTGCGAATACTGCGGAATTGCTTAGAGACTACACGAACCAGATTACAGACTTGCCGGAAGTCAGAACTGTGATTACCAATATCGGCAGGCAGCGCTGGAGCAGGGAATCAAATCTTGGGGAATTAAATGTACTGTTGATTGATCAAAGTGAACGGAAAAAAACAACCAACGATATGATCGATGAAGTACGAAACATGCTGGAGCAACCTGATGTCGAGTTGGAGATATCAGCTTCCGGCGGCGGAGGACCGGGATTTGGCGGTGGAAGAGGAGGGCCAAGTGGAATAAGGCTTAGCCTGATTGGGCCTGATATTGATGTTCTGCAGGAATATTCAACCCGAATTGAAGAACGTCTCATCGGCGATCCTAATATTATGTCGGTCGATAATGCAAGAACACGGCCGCAGCCGGAACTGCAGTTTACACCAGACCGGCTGAGAATCAGCAAAATCGGTGCAACCACAAATGAAGTTGCAAGCTCTTATGGAACACAGGCCAGGGGCACCCGTGCCGGATTCTTTATTGACGAAGGGCGTGAAATTCCGATTCAGGTTCGTAACAAACGCGAAAACTTTCAAAACAGGCAGGATCTTTTTTCTCTTGAACTGCTTCAGTATGAAGATCAAAGAATTCCCATTGTAGCACTGGGTTCATTTGAATTTGACGAAGGTGTAAGCCGTATATCACGCCGCGACCGTGAAGTTGTACTTGATATAAATATTTCAGTCAGAGGTCCGATTGAAGAATACCGGGACCAGATTCAGACCATATTGACAAATGATATAATTCTTCCGGATGGTTACAGGTATGATTTTACCGGCTCATTGCGGGATTTTGACATGGGTATGGGGCAGCTTGGTATGGCTTTTTTGTTTGCCCTGATACTAACGTATATGGTGATGGCTTCGCTTTTTGAAAATTTCAGGGATCCTTTTATCATCATGTTTACGGTGCCGCTTGCCTTTTTCGGCTCGCTTTTATTTTTATTTATAACCAATACATCACTCAGTGTGCCGGCATATATCGGAATTGTACTGCTGGTTGGTATTGTGGTGAATAACGGAATTGTTCTCGTTGACTACATTCATTTTTATACAAAAAAAGGTGGTGTTACCGGCAAGGCTTATGTAATTGCTTTCCTCCAGGCGTGTAAAAGGCGGATGAGGCCTATTATTCTAACTGCAATGACAACCATTTTTTCGATGGTACCCCTTGCACTTGAGATCGGTGCCGGTGCTGAAACATGGAGTCCGCTTGCACGGTCTGTGATCGGGGGTTTAACCTTTGCGACTATTCTGACGCTTTTTGTGGTTCCTGCAATTGTAGTTGGCATCTCAAAAGAACGGCGTGAATGGGTGAAAGAGGGGCTGGACGAGGTTTAGGGAGTTTCCTGCCTGGTGCTTCTTTCAGTTCTCTGCGGTTAAACCTCTGCAAGATTCGTAATCTCCAGGGGATATAACCGCTAAGGGCGCAAGAAGTCGCAGAGGGTTTTGGTTGTGGGTGTATCGATCGAAATAGTTCTCAGGTAAAAAATCAGGGAGTAATTGCATCGTAAACGCGAACCTTTTCCCAGAGATGTGCATTTCTATCGATAAATTCCAGGTGATCCGGATGTTGTTGATAGGCTTTCTCTGCTTCTTTACTTTCGAAAACAAATGTGATTGAATAGTCATAGCTGTTGTCAATCACATCCCGCTCTTCGGTTGATGCCGGCACTCCAATGTATTTTTGTTTTACCAGGGGAATGTTACTCAGTTTTTTCAGCTCACTGTGAAAAAGCCGTGAGTCTTCTTCATCAGCCTCTTCAGTAAACCAAAAATAGACGGTATGAACCAAAACGCTTTCCTCATCCGGGTTGATTTGTGATGTTGATGATTCCTGGGCAGATACGTTTCCGGTTGTGAAGGTGAAAGATAAAATAAAAAGGATCAGAAAGGTTTTCATAATCTGGCCAAATCTTGATTTTGTGTTTAAGAGATTAAATAAATGTAAATCATCTGCTGAATAAATAAAAAGTAATAAAAGAAATCCAGGTCATTCACCTGGCAACGGAGAAATTGATTTATCCACTACTTTTAAAAGGGCGATTCATAAAGAAATTGAATCCGGCTCTTCATCCCTTGGCGCTTCTTCCCGTTCTTGGCGGTTTGAACACTGCAAGATTTGAGATCCCCGGGAATGAACCGCAAAGGGCGCTGTGAGGCGCAGAGGGTTTTGCTTTTAGAAACTGTAAAATTCCGGCATAAGATTTTAAATTAAAAATTCCTATACCTCTTCACTTGTTCTTCTTTCATCTTCTTCTGATTCACGGGACATATCTTCGAGAGTTCGTCCTTTTGTCTCTTTTATAAAGAGCTTGACAAAGAAGTAAGCAATGAGGCCAAATGTGGCATAGATTCCGTAAGAAAAACCAAGCCCCAAATATGTGAGCATTATGGGAAATGTCATGGTTATGGTAAAGTTGGATCCCCACTGAACAAGACCGCATACTGCAAGTGCGGCACCGCGGAATTTGTTAGGGAACATCTCACCAAGCATTACCCACATAACAGGTCCCCATGAGAAAGCGAAAAATGCGATGTAAGCATTTGCAGCAAGAAGTGCATACGTTCCCATGTCTTCACTCAAAACGAGTGTGTCGGCGTCGCCGGTGGGGGCTGTACCGAAAATATAGGCCAAAGCTCCGAGCATAACTGCCTGTCCGAGGGAGCCGATCAGGAGAAGCGGTTTTCTGCCCAGCCGGTCAATCAGGGCAATGGCAACAAAGGTAAAGATAACATTCACTGATCCGCTGATCACATTTGTCAAAAGTGCATCTGCTTCCGTAAAGCCGGCAGCCTGCCACAGGGTTGCACCATAGTAAAAAATGACGTTGATACCGGTAAATTGCTGCAGTGCTGCAAGGCCGACGCCAACCCAAACAATCGGATGAATTTTTCCTGTGTAGGAACTGATAACGTCTTTCAGGCTTGGTTTACTGCCCTCCCTGAGAGTTGATTTAATATCCACAACTTTTGCCTCGGCATCCACAGAATCAGAAAGACTTGTGAGTACTGATTTAGCTTCATCATTCTTTCCGGCAGCAACCAGGTAACGGGGAGACTCAGGTATAAAAAGAAGACTTATTAAGAAAATAGAGGCCGGAACAATTTCAACCCAAAACATCCACTGCCAGGTTTGAAAGCCACCCCAGAGCAACTCAGAAGCTCCGCCGGATAACCCGGCCAGCCAGTAATTACTCATAAAGGCAGCAAACAATCCAATTACAATCATCAACTGTTGAAGAGTGGCGAGGCTTCCGCGAATTTTAGCCGGTGCAATTTCGCTGATGTAGGCAGGGGCAAGTATACTTGCAGCACCAACGGCAAGACCGCCAATGATTCGAAACAGGACGAATTCCGGTGAGCTTCCTGAAACACCTGAACCCCAGGCACTCAATATGAAAAAGGCAGCGGTCGCAATCATTACCGGTTTACGCCCAAACTTATCGGCAAGATTTCCCGCAAAGAATGCACCGGCTGCGCAGCCGAGCAACATGGAGGCGACATTAAATCCCGTGCCGACCGCATCGGAATCAAATGCCAATTGAAGAGCATCTACAGTACCATTGATAACACCACTGTCAAAACCAAATAAAAAACCGCCAATAGCTGCAACTACGGATAGAAAAATAACCCGTAAAAGATTATAACTTTCAACCTGAACATCATTTCCGGAATTCCCCATACTGATAATTTTTTTACGTTAATAAGAGAACAATTAGCAAGCTTTATATTCATACAATTTTTGGGATAAATCAAAATTTTTTTTAAAACCGAATTGAGAAATAAAAATTGTGAATTTTAGCTGCCCCGTTCAATTCTATTTTTCAAAATTTGATAAGAGCTTAAACAAAAATTTATTTCCATAGACATGTTTGACATGAGCCATATCTGCCAGAACCACAAGCTCTTTTTTACTCCTTGAAAATGCTACGTTCAAGAGCCTTGGGACACTTAGTCCGTTTTTTTCTTCATCCAAAGGCCGTACTGAGTAATGACGTATTCCATTACGCTGTTTTTCGCCACTCATTACCGTATCAAAAATGATATAGGGTTTTTCCCTTCCCTGGAAAGTGTGAATTGTTCCCACCTCCACATCACGGATTCCCGCTTCATACAATCTGTTTCGAATATCATAAACCGGACTCCTAAAGGGTACAATCACTCCGATATCTGTAGTTCGTATTCCTTTCCCGGTCATATTCAGTATCAAACGTTCAATAACATCCTGGTGTATTTCATTAACCGGTTTAAATCCTGATTCGCCTTCTTTTTGAGTTAAAGAGGCTCCGTACCTGGATGTATCCACCAGGTGAAAAGCCCGATCAATTTCAGAAACCGGATTATTTTGTTTTTTTGATATTCCATCTGCAGTTTGCAAACGGCCATCATAAAAAACAGAACTGATAACTTCAGCTAAAGAAGCGGCAAGCCGGTATTGTGTGTCAAAAAACTGAGTGATTTCCGGATTCTGATCATGCCAGTTGAACAGTTCTTCTGTGGTTCCAGCTTCAGAGACAGTGGTAAAGATATCTTTTTCGAGAAATTCACGCGATTCCCGGTCGTCCGTTACGGAGATGGGCGGCAGCTGCATGGGATCTCCGACTACTATCCTGTGCCACTTAGCCCGGGAAGCAAGTACCATCAGGAAAGGCAGGTTTGCCATGGATCCTTCGTCTATGACCACGGCATCAAAGTCAAGATCATGAAACAGATCGGATGTGCAGACTTTTGCAAGTGTAGTGGCAATAAACTGTTTATTGCGCATCTCCATGGCTTCATTGATACTGCTGTGTTCAGCGATCAGTTCTTCAAGTGCTTCCTGGCCGCCCATATTTTTAATTTTCTGGTCCACCAGTTTTAATTCCAGTTCCTGGTTATTGGTAGCCTGCTTGCCATCCTGAAGCCGGCTGGCAATTCTCTCTTTTAGGTCCTGTTGTTTTCTCAGCAGGTCAATCCATTCAGAGGCCTGCTCTCTCTTTTTGTTAACTTTGATTTGAATCTGAGTTTCAAAAAGAAACTCTTCAAGGCCATCATGATCCAACGCAGCTTCACCAAACCGTGTGCAGGCTGATAAGATCCCGTTTTGACCAATCTGTTTGAGTGCGTTAATGGAACTAAGGAGTCCGATGTCTACAGCCCTGTTAGTATTGGATGCAAACAGTACAGATTTTCCGCTTGCAAGATAATTGGCAATGATGTAACCGAGAGTATCGGTTTTTCCTGTGCCGGGCGGGCCCCAAATAAACAGGGACTGCTGAGTGAGAGCTTTCCGGATCGCTTTTTCCTGTGCCTGGTTTCTGAGTCCGTCATGATGAATGTCGGGATTCGCAGAAATTGCATCCGGTTCGGGATCGAATAGTTTTTCAATACGTTTCAGAACTGAATCCGGGGCATCTGAAAGCCTGTCGATTTCATGCAGTGTTTTTCTCAATACAAAATCATTTTCCCACTCCACATGCAATTTATCAATCTGGTCGCCAGCATCATCGGGAATCTGCAGAATGATTTCATTATTTTCATAGGATACAGGTTTCGCCATCCATTCCTTTTCACCCGTATGCGATTTAATTTCTTCAGCATAACGAATGGATGATTGATGTGTCTCAAATTTGTAATCATATCCGTTTTTACTGTTGCCGGATTTTATTTTCACTCCGTTAAACAGAATATCGGTGGATGGTTTTTTTCTGACTGATTCTATCTCAGATTCAAGAGCCTGGGCAGCCCGGTATAGTAAATCATGCACGGAATCTGACATATAGTTGAGAATAGTGATTGACTAACTGATCACATGAAGATACAAATTACTGGTCTTATTTGAAGAGTGGTTTTTGAGCTAAATTTAACTGAACGTTTGTTTTTTTGAAGCAGTTATATAATTAGATATAACTTTATAAATAAACAAAACGATTAATCATGTTAGACAAATTAGCCTACTTATCAGCCGGACTCGGATTTACTTCAATAGCAGCAAGCATTGCTGCTTGGTATACTGAAAAAGGTGATGATCAGGAAGAAAACGCACATGCAGAACGAACCGGAATTTTCATCGGGCTCTGGCCACAAACATTTTTTGCATTGGCAATGATCCTCTTTAAGCTGAAAGAGATGGGACACGAGAAAGATGTGAAGCGGTTACTTTCCAAGCTGGAAGAGAAGGTAGAGAATGCAAAACCGAAGAAATAATTATTGATCAGGCAGGGATAAGTGAATTTGGAATCGCCGAACACTATCGTCAGGAGCATCTTGCCTCGACTACTGCTGTTACTTTGGCTGTAGAATATAAAGAATATTGGGATTTCCGGTACGGTAGCAAAAGTGTAATTAGAAGATCTGGTTCGGGTACATCAACAGTTTGCCATTCTGGACCTTCTATCGCAGGAACATTCTGAGATTATGACATGGCGCGGCACATTCATAAATTCTTTCCTCTGTTTGGGTTTAATATGGGTGACTATAATGAGCTCCTTTTCGAAGAATTGTATTTGCTTCTGAATCTCAGGGAACAGGTTAAAATTAAATGAACTGTTTGCTACGAAAGTTGCTTCTGAAGTTAATAGGGCAATTTAAATGAATTATAACTCTCTTTGTATTTTGCGGTTGATCTTCTGAAAGTTGTCGCATTTTGTCAAAAAAAGTCTGTTAAGCAAATTCAACTCCCTGCAAGAGTCATGAGATCCCTCCACTCTGTCCCGGGCAAAACTCATTGTCCTGAAGTGTTACAAAGGCCGGGACGCCGGTCGGGATGACAACGGCGCTTTGGGGCGATGCGCGGCGCGCCGGTTCCATGCCAAGACAACACTTTTCCCGCGCCGCGAGTGATGGATAAATACTGGCAGGCGGCGTAGATCCAAAATTTGGTACAGCAGTGGGTTTGATACGCCGCCCTTGAATAAATCAAAGCCTGTCATTCCGACCGATCCCGACAGTAAATGAATATACAATATGCAAGATATTTACACTGTCGGGAGGAGTGGAGGAATCTTCTGGTTCACAACTTGATATAGGAAAAACCCTATATAGACACAAATAATACCCCGGTACAAATCTGATGCAACTATAAAATCGCGACTTGAGCATTTAGGTTAAGTAATAAGGTTTTAAATTAATGCTGGTTTTTGATTACCAGTCATCAGAAAAATAGGATCTAACGCTAAAAAATTTAATTCTCAATTTTTATCACACCGTCTTTCCATTCTACATCAAAGTTCTTTCGCACCTGAAAAGCGTCTTTTTTTCGAATCCATGACTTATCCTGTAATATTCTTACGAACCCCCGTTCGAGCGGGGCCGTGGGATTCATCAGTTCAAGGCGGTAGTGGCTGGAGCTGACTCTTTCGCGGTAGCCGCTGAGTATTTTATCCATCTTGTATCGGAGTGTTTGTGTGAGGGAATCCGTCCGGTTTTTAAAGGACTGAATTTGCTCATAAACTGCATGAAGTGCATGCGATTGACTTAACCGCAATACTTTCTCCCGGTAAGCATCAGTTTTTTGTCGAATCCTGTTTTCCATGGCGGTGCTGAGATCCTCAACATAAAATCGCACTTCGTTAATATCAGGAGTGGCAATGATCGCCGCCTGGGTTGGCGTGGCCGCACGGGCATCGGCAACAAAATCACTGATGCTGAAGTCCACTTCGTGTCCCACAGCACTGATTACCGGAATCTTGCATTCAAAAATTGCCCTGGCTACAGCTTCTTCATTAAAAGCCCATAAATCTTCCAGCGATCCGCCACCACGCCCAACAATTAAAAGATCAATTGATCCGTCTTCAGAAAACCATTCGATCGCATTCACCAATTCAGGAGCTGCATTTACACCCTGCACACTTGCCGGATAGAGATATATGTTTGCAACCGGCCAGCGTTTTTCAAGTGTTGAGCTGATATCCTGAAAGGCTGCACCGGTTGCCGAAGTTACAACCCCGATCCGGACCGGGAATTCCTGCAGCGGTTTTTTGTGGATATCATCAAAGATTCCCTCCTTCTGTAATTTTTCCTTCAGCTTTTCGAAAGCTCTTTGAAGGGCTCCGATTCCCGCTTGTTCTACAAACGAAACAATCATCTGATAGCGACCGTGAGGGGCATAAACCTGAAGGCTTCCGCCGAGAATCACTTGTTGTCCGTCAACAAGATTCACCTGTAATCGCTGAGCAACGCCCCGCCAGATAACACATGGCAGCTGCGCCTGATCATCTTTCACTGTAAAGTAGAGATGGCCGTTGCGGCTCTCTTTTACATTGCTGATTTCTCCTTCCACCAATACATCCGGAAAAGCGGACTCAATCAACTCTTTAATCTGTCCTGTTAATTCTGAAACAGAGGGAACATCAGGAAATAGATGGGTTTGATTTGGCATGAAAAAATTCGGTTTTTTGTTGAATTTTCTGTTGATTCTAAATTATAAAAGATTGTCTTCAATTTTCAGACCGATTTTAAAGTGATATTTTTGTAACAATTAAACCAAGGCTGCAATAAAAGCCCGAATCATTTTGTACTATGTTTAACAAAAAGAGATACAGGTGTTGTCTAATTGGATCGGAATTGACACTTTAATCGAAATTGAACTGAAATGGGGCTATATTCAACGCCAAAAACAGTGAATAAATTTATGACACTAACTCCGGATCTACTTCTTAAAAATGTTAAATTAGCTGACAGTAAAACAGTAAGCCGTCAAAACATCGATATACAGATAAAAGGCGGAAAAATTGTTCAGATTGGCGAAAATTTGTCGGGTGATGAAAATACAAAATCGCACGATGCAAGGGGAGCTTATGTAAGTCCGGGATGGATGGATATGCATGTGCATCTGCGGGAGCCGGGGTTTGAACACAAAGAGACTATTGAAACAGGATGCCGGGCGGCTGCTTTCGGCGGGTTTACAGAAGTCGCGTGTATGCCCAATACCAATCCCCCTATTCACACCCGGGATGTGGTTGAGTATATCAAAAAAAGAGCAGAACACCTGCCGGTTGAGGTACATCCCATTGGCTGCGTGACTAAATACCGAAAAGGTGAATCCATTGCGGAGATGGCTGATATGAAAGATGGCGGGGCCGTTGCTTTCAGTGATGATGGCGATCCGGTTTTTAACTCTCAGGTGATGCGGGTGGCTCTTGAGTATTCTTCCATGCTTGGGGTTCCGGTTATCAATCACGAAGAAGATCTGGCATTGTCACGGCCGGGCCATATGCATGAGGGAAAAATATCAACGAAACTTGGCCTTGATGGCACACCGGGTATAGCCGAAGAGGTAATGATCGCCCGGGATATTTTACTCGCACAGTTCACGGGCGGACATATTCATGTGGCTCATATCAGCACGCGAAAAGGCGTGGACCTGGTCCGGAAGGCTAAAGCAGAAGGTGTAAATGTAACGACTGAGGTTTGTGCACATCATTTTGATCTTACGGATGAAGAGATTGAACACAGAAATTACGATACCAATTGCAAAATGCACCCGCCCCTGCGCACCCGTGATGATGTGGATGCAATGATTAAAGGGCTGGCTGACGGTACAATAGATGTGATCTGCACAGACCATGCACCGCATGCCATCGAAGAGAAAGAGGTGGAGTTTATATACGCACCGAATGGCATTATCGGGCTTGAAACAGCATGGCCGGTATCTGTAAAAAAACTTCTAAAACCGGGAAAACTCAAGCTTGAGGATTTGATTTTGAAACTGGCAGTCAATCCGAGAAAAATTTTAAATATTGAGGTTCCAAAGCTTGAAGTTGGCAAAACGGCAAACTTGACGATTTTTAACACCGATGAAGAGTGGGTATTTACAAAGAACGAAGTCCGGTCGAAATCCAAAAACTCTCCATACCTGGATGAACAATTTACCGGCAGGGCATTGGGTATTTATAACAAAAATCATTTTGTAATTCATACGTTAAACTCGTGAAACGTACTATAAGGGAATAATTCAATAAAAATTGTTTTAATATAATACAAATATTCCCTTATTTCTCTGCGCACTCGGCGTGCAGTTTTTATCTTTGCGAGCTCGGCGTGAAACCCTTGGCAAAATGTTTGTTTTGAGTTTCACGCAAAGGGGGCAAAGGTGCGGAGAGCGCTGAAGGTTGGGTTTTGACATGGTGAAAAACTTTGCGTGAAGTCACTAAAAAACTACAATTAAATTGAATATTAAAACGTTTTATATAGCTCTGATAATAAAAACAGAAAAGAGATAATGAGAAAAGTTCTTCTGACATTATTTTTATTTATTGTTGTTGTGTTTTCTGCACAAGCTCAGGAGAAGAATATCATTCATTCACAGCTGGTTATAGAGCAGAGTGAGTTTGGGGAAATTCCTGATTCACTCTACAGGCTCGAAGCAACCGGAGAGACTCCTTTTGAATACCTTTCAAAAGAAGCGATCGTTCGCTTTGATGAGAGAAATGGGAATATTGTCTCTATCATAGATTATCATATCAGAATTAAAGTGTATTCGGATGATGAACTGAAAAAAACCGAAGCCTCTCTTATCGGCATACCTTTCTATTCATCCGATGATATGGAGGAGATAATAAATATACGAGCTATCACCCATCAGCCTGATTGCAGCAGAGATCGGCTTGATGAAAGTGAAGTTCGTACGGTTGATTTAAATACCCGCTATAAGGTACGTGAATTTACAATGCCCAATGTACAGAAGGGATCAATTATTGAGTACAGCTACAGAATTATCAGGAAATATATTGAAGAACTTCCCGATTTCAATTTTTCGCACAGGGTTCCCACGAGGGCGGCGAGCCTTACGCTGTTGAATGAACGTTATCTTCGATATGAAGTGGTTCCTGAAAATATCAATTTTGATCTGAAAACAACAGAACAACGGATCGATACGAGCAGCGTGCCCCTGGTTTTTTCATACAAGCGGCCTGAACCGGTACTTGTGCAAAAATGGAGTGCCCAAAATATCCCGGCTATCGATGAGTCAGCTTATATTTCATCTATTGACGATTTGAGAGGAAAACTGAAGTTTCAGATCAGTGAATTTGGTATTCCCAGGCAACCTTTGGAAAACAGCTGGGACCTGGTAGCTGCTCAGATCCGGAGAAGTATGAATCCGATGAAAATTGTGAATGAGAATACGGAACTCCTGAAGCAGGGTAAAGAAATTGCTGAGATACTTGATAATGAAATTGCCGCACAGGACAGTATTTTCTCGCTTGTAAATGAGAAATCCCAATTTAACAATATGAACGGAGCTTTTTCGGGAGATGATTTTTCTCATGTGCTTGAGGGAGAGCCCGCAAATCAGGCCGATATTAATATGGCTCTGCTGTCACTTCTGCGCGGAGCAGGTATTGATGCCTGGCCCCTTTACATTTCCGGCAGAGATTTTGGACGCATTAACAAAGCCTTTCCTTCGGTGTACCAGTTTAACAGGATGCTGGTGGTTAGTTATATTAATAATAAGGAATATTTTATGGATGCCAGTTTTCCGGAGAGCAATCCCGATTTAATACCGGTTGAATCGTATAATGAGCAAGGCCTTCTGATTAAAAATGAATCTCATAAGTGGCTTGATATCAATCCGGAGCAGAGCCGGTTTGATTTGGATGTTACACTGCAGGCATCCGTTTCGCAGGATGGCACCCTGAACGGTTCTATACATGTATCCTCTGCCGGCTACCCGGCCCAGGAAATCAGAAGAGAGATGGAATCAGGTAAAACGCCGGATGAGGTAGCAAAAAAAATATTTTTTGAAGCATATTCTGATTCGGAAATCAGCAATACAAAAATTGAGAAAAGCGGTAAAAATAATCTCCATGTAGATCTGAGTGCAGATTTTAAAATGCAAGAGTATGCTGCAAGTTTCACGGATGGATTACAGTTCAGGCCCATGATTGTCGGCTACCTGCTTCGGAATCCATTTGAGTCCACTACAAGAGAAGCTCCGATTACACTGGACGCTCCGGAAAAATTAAGTATTCGTTATGAAATTTCACTGCCCGATGGTTTTAAGGTGGAGGAAGCCAATCAAAGCAGAAGCACCAACTTGCCGGGTGCAAGCCTTTCGGAATCGTACCAGTCGGATGAACAGAAGATTGTCTATATATTTGAAGTGGAAATCAGCAATAAAGAATTCCCCGCTGATCTCTACTCTCAATTGAGAAGATTATATGAACGATGGGTAACCCTCAGTAATGATGAGTGGTTTATCGAAGATAAGAGATCATGATTCTTGCCATTGAAACTTCGACTCCTGTCTGTTCCGTTACCCTGGTAAAAAACCTGAGGATGTTTGAAAAGAGGAGCACGGGAAAGGGAGAACACTCCGAAAAACTGTTTCTCTTTATCGATGAACTGCTTTCAAGACAACACAGTACGGTTTCCGATCTTACAGCTATATTATTAAACAGGGGGCCGGGATCCTATACAGGTCTTCGGATCGGTGCAGCTGCAGTTAAAGGATTGCTTTTTCAGCAGGATGTACCACTATACTCGTTACAGTCACTTCACTGTATAGCAGCCGGAGCAGCAGCTTCCAAAAAGCCGCACAAAATAATTCATGCAGTTATTGACGCACGCCGGAATCATCTCTATTATCAGAAATTTTCAGTGGTTAATAACATTCCTGTTCCTCAGTGCGAACCGGCTTTGAAAGAGATCGAGGAGATAGATCAAAACGTGGAAAAAGGAGATTTAATTGCCGGCACAGGAATAGATAGATTAAATTGTTATTCGGATACTGGTATTTTCTGTCTTCATGATTCGGTTGTATCAGCAAACAATCTTGCCATGATGTATCAGGATGAAGAGTCAGGAAAATATTTTAAAAGAGAAGATCCGGTGAGTTTCGAACCGTTTTATCTGACAATGAATCAGATTGTAAACAATACAAGAAAGAAACCGGGATAGGCTTTTCAATTTCCGGACGTGAATTCCTGTAAAAGTTGAACTCAATCCTTGTATATTCAAAATGGTGAGAAGATGTATAATTGAAAGATCGTTTCTGCTTTGTGTGAGATTCACTATTTTTAACTGTCATCTAATTTAAAAAAGAAAAATTATGTCCTGGTTTAAACGAAAAGATTCCAACATTCAAACAGATAAAAAGAAAGATATGCCGGAAGGAGTTTGGGTGAAAGTTCCGACAACCGGCGAAACCATTCACCGGCGTGAACTGGAAGAGAACCTTTGGGTTGATCCGTTAAGCGGCTATCATTTCAGGATTGGAAGCAGGCAATATTTTTCATTTCTGTTTGACCAGGGCGAGTTTGAAGAGCTCGGGCAGGATATCATATCAGTGGATTCGCTTAATTTTAAAGACAGAAAGCAGTACAGTGAACGGCTGGAGGAGTACCGTGAAAAGACCGGACTCTCGGATGCTTGCCGTGTGGGTGTTGGCAAAATGAATAATCTTGATGTTGTTATCTCCTGCATGGATTTTGCCTTTATAGGAGGAAGTATGGGATCAGTAGTGGGTGAACGGCTCTCCATTGCAATTGATCATGCCAGAAATAATAAGATACCGCTTATCATTATTTCTCAATCTGGCGGTGCCCGAATGATGGAAAGTGTTTTAAGCCTGATGCAGCTTCCGAAAACATCTTCGAAACTGGCACTTCTTGAAGAAGAAAACGTGCCTTATATATCCATTATGACAAATCCGACTACAGGCGGGGTTACAGCAAGTTACGCTATGCTGGGTGACTTTAACATCGCTGAGCCTGGTTCACTGATTGGATTTGCCGGTCCGCGTGTGATCCGTCAGACGATCGGAAGAGATCTCCCTGAAGGATTTCAAACAGCTGAATACCTTCTTGAGCACGGATTTCTGGATTTTATTATTCCCAGAACCAAAATGAAACAGAAGGTATCCCGTTTGCTTAAAATGGTACTGCATAAAAATTAATATCAGCAGTGATTAGAGATGCTTCTTTAAACGATTACTTACCATCATGAAAAAGATATTTTTGATTATCGTTCTGGCAGCAGGATTTTTTGAAATTCATGCCCAGCCAAAGGATATCTCTTTTTTTAATATTTTTGACGGTACATTTACTACAACTTCAATAGCAAATATTGAGTGGATGTCTGACGGTGAGTTTTACTCTTCTTTAAATCACACCAAAAATGGCACCGAAATCAGTAAAAACAGCATTCTGAACGGAAACCGGGATGTTTTGGTAACCGAAAAAATGTTGCATGAAGCCTATCCTGAAAGCGGAACAATCGGAAGGTATCAGTTTTCCAGAGATGAAAACAAAATACTCCTGCAAACAGATTTTGAAAGGATCTGGAGAAGAAGTTCGAAAGCTAATTACTATATCTATAACCGTGAAACCGGGGATTTTAAGAAACTGATAACCAGTGAGGATAAGCAACAGTATGCTGAGTTATCACCTCAGGGTGACAGAGCTGCTTTTGTGCAGCACAATAATATATACTGGGTTGATCTTGAGAGCGATGAAGTGACAGCTGTTACACGGGATGGCAAAAAGAATCACATTATTAATGGTGCGGCCGATTGGGTATATGAAGAGGAGTTTGGTTTTGCCAAAGCCTGGCAGTGGTCACCCGATGGGAATAAAATAGCGTTTTATCGATTTGATGAATCGGAAGTAAATGATTTTTACATGACAAGATGGGGAGATCAGTACCCCAAACAAATCACTTTTAAATATCCAAAAGCAGGTGAAAAGAATTCTGATGTTCAAATCGGAATATATGACTTGGTGAGCGGAGAGACCGTATGGGTTGATTTATCTGATACCGGCTATGAGTATATACCAAGAATAAACTGGACCATGGAACCCGGGAGACTTGCGGTCAGGGTTATGAACCGGCATCAAAACAGGCAAAATCTTTTGATTGCGAATGCTGACAACGGGCAGGTGACCTCCATATTTATCGATGAGAATAATAGCTGGATTGATGTTCACGATGATCTTCATTTTTTGCAAAATAAGCATGATTTTATCTACGCAAGCGACAGTGACGGCTACAATCATGTTTATCTTTATGACATGAACGGAAATGAAATTCGCCAGATCACAAATGGGGAGTGGGAGGTAACGGAACTGGTGGGTGTTGACGAGGCGCAAGAAGTGATTTACTATGTTAGTACAGAAGAATCTCCAATTGAAAGGCATCTTTACAAAATAGGCCTTGACGGCGGGGGTAAAATCAAACTCAGCTCTAAAAGCGGCTGGAACAGTATGAATATGAGTCCTGATTTCAGATTTTTTATTCACACTCATTCAGATGTTAATACACCCCAAACATATACACTTAGAAATGCAGCCGGAGAGGAGGTCAGGATTCTTGAAGAGAATGAAGGAGCCCGGAAGAAACTAAGGGATTATTCCCTGCCCAACGCAGAGTTTCTGGAACTTAAGCTTGAAGAGGCAGGAGATTTACATTCGATGATGATCAGGCCACCCGACTTTGATCCGGCTAAAAAATACCCAATGCTGGTGTATGTTTACGGAGGGCCGGGGAGTCAGATGGTAGTAGATTCTTACAGAACGGGGCACGCCCGGTTGTGGCATTATTTTCTTGCAACTCATGGCTATATTGTAGTGAGTATTGATGGCAGGGGCACCGGAGGCAGGGGTCGTGATTTTAAAAAGACAGTGTATAAGCGTTTGGGTGAACTTGAGACGGCTGACCAGATTGAAGCTGTCTCAGAACTGGCTGAGTTAGATTATGTGGATCCGGATCGTGTCGGGATATGGGGCTGGAGTTATGGCGGC
Source organism: uncultured Balneolaceae bacterium (assembly GCA_964517005.1). Lineage (GTDB taxonomy): Bacteria > Bacteroidota > Rhodothermia > Balneolales > Balneolaceae > CAYVBJ01. The sequence goes on from CAZFAJ010000014.1 coordinate 36,693, forward strand.
TATATGTCAACCCTGGCACTGGCTGAAGGAAATGATATTTTTTCGGCGGCCATTGCGGTAGCACCGGTAACCGACTGGCGATATTATGATACAATCTATACGGAAAGATATATGCAAACACCGGCTGAAAACAGTGAGGGATACAGTAATTATGCTCCGGTGAATCTGGCCGGAAAAATAAAAGGAGATTATCTTCTCATTCATGGCACCGGAGATGATAATGTGCATTTTCAACACACAACCGATATGGTGGACGCACTGGTAAGGCAAAATATTCAGTTTCAAACCATGTTTTATCCAAACCGGAACCATGGAATTTCGGGAGGCAGCACAAGATTACATCTATATCGCCTGATGACGGATTTTATCCTTGAGAAACTTTAAAAGAACCTATTCATCCAAGAAATTATGAGATTTGCAGATTATGCTAAAATATATACAACAGCCGGAAACGGCGGTAACGGAATGGTTCATTTCAGAAGGGAAAAATATGTACCAAGAGGCGGGCCTGATGGCGGAGATGGTGGTGACGGCGGTGATATCGTACTTGTTGGAAATGCACAACTGAATACGCTTCTCGATCTTCGTTACAGAAAGTTTATCAACGCTGATAACGGCGGGCACGGGCAGTCCAGTAAAAAAAAGGGAAAAGACGGAAAAGATGAAATTCTTGAAGTGCCGTGCGGTACGGTAGCTTTTGATGCGGATACGGAAGAACGAATTGGTGAAATTACAGAAGACGGTGAGAAGCTGGTAGTTGCCCGGGGCGGAAAGGGCGGGCTTGGCAACTGGCATTTCAGAAGTGCCACCAATCAGACGCCCCAGCATGCCCAGGACGGACAGCCGGGCGAAGAGCGTGTGATTGAACTGGAACTGAAACTGATTGCTGATGTAGGACTGGTCGGATTTCCGAATGCAGGGAAAAGCACTCTACTTTCGGTGATGTCTGAAGCGCGGCCTAAAATTGCATCCTACCCTTTTACAACACTTGAACCCAATCTCGGAGTTGTCACCTACTCAGATTATCGCAGTTTTGTGATGGCTGATATTCCCGGAATTATTGAAGATGCCCACGAAGGAAAAGGTCTTGGAATTCAGTTTCTGCGTCACATTGAAAGAAATAATCTGTTGCTGTTTTTGGTTGGTTGCGACACCGATATTGAAAAGGAATACAGCGCACTGCTTCACGAACTGAAAGAGTACAGGCCGGATTTGCTGGATAAACCCCGAATTCTTGTGGTTACAAAAATGGATTTAAAAGAGGATTATGAGCTGGATCAGGATGTGACTATTGATTCATCAACACCCATCGTGTGTATATCTTCGGCAACCGGTTATCATATTGATCAATTGAAAGAGCTTATTTGGGAGAAACTTGAAAGAATTGGAGAAGGCGAACCATCATAGAGCATTGCTGGGTCTTTTGCAGGTACCGGGTATCGGGTACCAAAAGATAAAACTTCTGCTTCAGCAAACGGAATCAGGGAATGCGGAAGATATTTTTAAAAAAATGAAAATACCCGACCTGATGAGAATCGATGGTATCGGGGCTGCCACTGCAAGAGAAATTGTTAAATTCGACAAGTGGGTTACCGTTGACCGCATTCTGGATAAAACTGTAAAACTGAATGCATCACTGTTGTCTATAGCGGATGAGCATTATCCGCCGCTTTTAAAACATATTTACGATGCGCCGCCTCTTTTCTGGATAAAGGGTGATCCTTCAATTCTTGGAAACAACGGCCTCGCGGTGGTCGGAACCCGAAATGCCGGAAGGTATGGCCTGAATCAGGCTGCATTCTGGACCCGCGAGCTTGTTAATGCAGGATTAAATGTAAACAGCGGACTTGCCTATGGTGTGGATGGTGTTGCACATAAAACAGCCATTTCGTCCGGAGGACATACCGTTGCAGTATTGGGATCGGGTATAGACTGGATTTATCCTGAAAAACATCTTCCACTGGCTGCTGAAATTGTAGAATCGGGAGGTGTGGTAATGACGGAGTTTCCGCCGGGAACCAAACCGGATGCAGGAAACTTTCCCGAGAGAAACAGGATCGTGAGCGGTATGAGCCTTGGAGTAGTGGTTATTGAAAGCGGACTGAAAGGCGGCAGTATGATAACTGCAAGATTTGCGCTTGATCACAACAGAGAGGTCTTTGTAGTGCCGCATCAGCTGAATCACGTTCGCGGGGAAGGAAATAATTACCTGATAAAAAACGGCCAGGGGAAGCTGATACAGTCCGTGGCTGATATCCTTGAAGAACTGCCTGTAACTCTTTCATCAGGTCATAAAACTCCGCATAAAAAGAGGTCTGCATGGAAAGAAATGGACATAGATGAATCCGGAAAAGCAATTTGCACGCTTCTGGAAGAGGGAGCCCTCCATATAGACCGGATTCGGGAGATGACTCAATCAAATATCCATACGTTACTGCCCAAACTGCTTGAACTTGAAATGCTTGGTGTGATTGAACAGAGAGCCGGAAAATATTTTGAATTATCGTGATGAGAAGCAATCAGAGGCGGGATAATAATCTGCGAAAGGCCAATCTTTTTTGTATCGTTGAGTAATGTTCAGAGTAAAAGACGTTATATTATCGGAAGATATTGCCACAGCAAAATTTGCATGTGATGTAACCCGCTGTAAAGGTGCATGCTGCGTGGTGGGTGATGCAGGTGCGCCGGTAGATAAAGATGAAATACCTGCGATTCGAAAAGCCTTTAACCTGTTAAAGGATGAGCTGAGTGAAGAAGCACGGGAAACGGCCGAAGTAAACGGGCTCGTAAAGGGTGATAAAGAGAAAGGATTTGAAATAACCTGCATCGATAATAAAGAGTGTATATTTGTGACATATGATGAGAATGAAACAGCAACTTGTTCAATTCAAAAGGCTTTTTACTCCGGTAGAATTGATTGGGAAAAACCGGTGAGCTGTCATCTTTATCCTGTAAGATTTAAAAAAATTTCCGGGCTTGATTTTGCAAATTTTGAATATATGCCGGAGATGTGCGGAGCTGCCTGTGAGAACGGTGAAAAAAATGGAATCTATTTAGCCGATTTTTTAAAACGGGCATTGACACGGCGCTATGGAGAAGAGTGGTATAATAAATTTCTGGATCATTGTCTGGATGTTAGAAAAAAGAACGATTAAAAGCATATGCTTAAAACCGGGCAGCATTTAAGTCAGAAACAATCGCTTCAGCAACGGCTGTCTCCCCAGCAGATACAGTATATCAAACTGTTGCAATTGCCAACGATTGCGCTTGAGCAGCGGGTAAAGCAGGAGATGGAGGTGAATCCTGTACTAGAAGAAGCAGATCAATTTGAGGATGAGTTTGATGCGGATCAAAACAATGAGTGGGAAAGCGCTGAGTCATCCAAAAAAGATGATGAGGTAGATCCGGTTGACCAGAATGAGGAGATCGACTGGGAAGAGTTTATGCACAATACCGAGTATGAGGGCAAAAACTACTCATACGGCAGTTCCGTTAATGACGACTGGAGAGATCTTCCTAACCCATATCATGAAACACTGCTTGAAGAGCTTGAGCAACAGGTGTTGCTGCTTGACCTTGACGATGATGAGAAGTTAATTGCAGCCCAAATCCTTGGGTCGCTGGATGAGGATGGGTACTTCCGGCGCGATCCGGAAGCTGTGGTCGATAATATTGCATTTAATCACGGAGTACTGACAAGTATAAACCAGGTAGAAGAGGTTCGGGAAAAGATTCAGAGGCTTGAGCCTGTTGGGGTAGCCTCTTCCGATTTGCGCGACTGTCTGACGGTGCAGCTGGAGACGATGGAAAATCATTCGGATGAGAGAAAACTTGCTTTAAAAATCGTCAGGGATGAGTGGGAGGCTTTTGAAAAAAAGCATTTTGACAAGCTTAAGTCCAGACTGAATGCTGATGCGGATGATCTGAAAGATGCATTTGACATCATCAAAGGGTTGGATCCGAAACCGGGTGCAGTGACTAATCCGGATGATGACAACCGGCAATATATTGAACCGGATTTTGAAGTCTACTACGATCCCTCTGAAGATAATGAGGAAGACGGTGAATTTGTGATTACACTAAATCAGCGGAATGTTCCGCCATTACGGATTTCTCCTAAATACAAGGAGATGTGGGATAAGCTGAAACACAAAAAAAACAGTACGGATAAAGGGCAGGCGAAAAGTTTTATTAAAGACAAAATTGAATCGGCTCAGTGGTTTATCGAATCGATTCTTCAGCGGCAAAATACTCTTATATCAACGATGAAAACGATTGTTGCTCTGCAGGAAGATTTTTTCAAGTATGGCGAAGGGTTGAAACCAATGATCCTGAAAGATATTGCAGAACGTGTAAATCTGGATATCTCCACAATTTCCCGGGTGGTAAACGGTAAGTATGTTCAGACTAATTTCGGAGTTTATGAGTTGAAATATTTTTTCAGTGAAGGGCTGGAAACCGAAAGCGGCGAAGAAGTATCCAGCAGGGAAGTGAAAAATACACTGGAAGAAATCATTGAACATGAGGATAAATCAAAACCCCTGAGCGATGATGCCCTGGCGAAAAAACTCAAAGAGAAAGGCTACAAAGTTGCCCGCCGGACAGTCAGCAAGTATCGTGAAAAACTCAATATTCCGGTAGCGAGACTAAGGAAGCAGATTACCTGAGATTGATTTGATTTTTCTATCAGGCCACTGTTTTCAGATCATTATTACCCGTATCGCCTCTCAATCATAAACAGCGGCATTTACTTTATTTTCGAATGTCTGATAGAGTTCATCCTGATGAGCAGACGGGTACACCTGGGTCATCAATACAACCGCCATATCCTCTTCCGGGTCCATCCAGTAGCTGGTTTGAAAAAGCCCGCCCCATGACAACCTGCCGGGATTTCGGCCGAAATCAAGCTGACCGTCTTCGAGAGTTACAAGAAAACCGTACGAAAAACCGTCTTTTCCAAGCCGGATATTGCCAACCTTGTTTTCAAAAAAATTATCTGCCATTTTATCACTCAAGATCCGGCTTTCACCAAGTTTTCCTTTGTTCATAATAGCATTCATAAATCGTACGTAATCGGTTGCAGTTCCTGAAAGCCCTGCACCACCCGAATAATATGTTCCATTCTGTCTGAGCGGAAAATCGGCAGCCTGACCGAATTCGGGATCAGGTTCTATTTTTGCAAGGCTATTGGGCTCCGGGTTTCTGTAAAGCGGAACAAGCCTGTCGATGCTCTCTTCCGGTAAATAAAAATGTGTATCATTCATTCCAAGGGGCTCAAAAATATTTTTTTCAAAGTATTCAGCCAGTGAAGCTCCCGAAGCTACCTCAATCACCCTGCCCAAAACATCCGTGCTGAGACCATAAGTGAAAGCTTCACCCGGCTGATGTTTCAATGGCAATGTTCCAAGTGTATGCATGGTTTCTACGATGTTACGATCATCCATCACGATTCCATCGGGTACTTCTGCTTTTTGGTAGATCGCGTTCATGGTGGAATCAATAAATCCGTAGGCGATACCCGAGGTGTGGGTCAAAAGATCATGGATGGTGACTTCCCTGTTAGCCGGCACAGCGGTCCATGTTGTGTCGCTCCAGTCAACCGACTCAAGTACTTCGGGATTTGAGAATTCCGGAATATATTTCGAAACCAGGTCGTCAAAAGAAAGAGATCCCCGATCGGCAAGCTGCACAACAGCAAGCGAAGTTACCGCTTTTGTCATCGAAGCCAGGCGAAAAATATGATCATCCTGCAGTTCAATTTCTTTTTCAACATCAGCGAACCCTACAGTCTCTTGATATACGATTTTATCATCTTTCGAAATCACTGCAACGGCACCCGGAATCATATTTTGTTGAACCGTACGCTGTAAAAAATCTGTCACGGATTGCAGGGAATCGGGAGACAAGCCTTCATCTTCAGGGTTAGCCTGTTCAAATTCAAATTTTGTGGACGTATTGACTTGCTGCGGCATATCACAGCCAATAACCGTAATCAGTATCAAAAGAGAGAAGATGTACGTTTTTTTCATAGGATGTAAGAGATTCATTTTGGTGTGCCGGATATTATCTATTCGGATACAGTTGTTCAATGAATGATCTCAAGATAGACGTTTATCATCTGAAATCCACAATCGGGATTACAGCTAAATTTGAACTTATGATTGATCTATCATTGCATCATTTTTTGGATGAGATGGCAAAGGAAACTTCATTTGAAATGAAATCAATTGGAAAGTTTTTCACCAGTAATTTTTTCCAGTTCTCTGATTGTGTAAAGTTTATAATCTACTCCAAGTCTTTTGGCATTTTCTTCAACGGTTAAATCAAATCCTGCTTCTTGTCTCAATTCATTTACTTTATCCGGATCTTTCACCGGCCACACCACAGATAATCGGGAGCCATCATTCAGCTGAAATCGTCTGACCTGAGTTCCATAAATTTGTTCGTTGCCTTTATACATCAGAAGCCTGTCCTGCATCATGGCAGCATGCCTTTTGGGCAAATCACCTTGCCCGGCAGCCTTCTGTATATATGGATTATACTTTTCCAGGATATCTGCAGGTGCGTGTTGTAAAACAAAAAAAGCGGCACTGCTGGCTTCGTCACCAACCAATGAACGCCCGGGATAACCTCGCTTTCTGATTATTTCTGTCACTCTTTGAAGATTCAGACTGTCCAGTTTCATTTGTTCAGCCCATAATGCTTGCCCCAGGTTCTGTTTGGATACACCCAGGGATTTCGAGAGGCTGTCAATTAAAACCGGATTTTGAAGGTACCTATTTAGATTTCCCCGGTATTTTTGGTCATTTTTGTGGATCACCAATAATTCTTTCTGTAATTCAATGTCAATATTTTGTGAATAGGCATTATTTCCTAAAATGAAAGAAATAAATATTGACAGTATAATTTTCATTATCATTTCAAAAGGTTAATTAGTTTTTGTTTACAATAATTTATGATTCTACGATCACGTCTTGCATTTATTACGCTTGTTACAGAAAAGTTAGATTTTTTATCTTTAGTTGTCGAATATAGATTTTATCGTACCTAGGGGAGTAAAGGGTATAAACAGTATACATGGTTTAGTTCTTTTAATGAATAGTTTGTAAATAAAAAAAGGACACAACTGCTTACGCAATTATGTCCTTCCTTTAAGTAGTGGCGGGGGTAGGATTCGAACCTACGACCTTCGGGTTATGAGCCCGACGAGCTACCAGCTGCTCCACCCCGCGATGTAATTTCAATAAATTCTTTTCACAATACGATTTGATTCACTTTTTAGTAAGTTTGGGTTATGAGCCCGACGATCCCGAAAACTTTCGGGATGCTCCACCCCGCGATATAAATTTCAATAAAACTTTTTCATAACAGTGAAGTGATTCAAACTTTCACATCAAAATATGTAACGAATCAGAATGTAAAGATAAGGGTTATATTGTTCAGATGTCAAGAGTAATTTGAAATAAACTTCTTAAAATTGAGATCGAACGCGAAGCTTGTTTTCATTATCTTTCATGTGATAACCAAAATTTCGAATGCGCTTATTTTTTTCAATGGTCACATCTCAAAAAGCAATAGAACTCGAAGATAAATATGGAGCATATAACTATCATCCTCTGCCGGTAGTACTTGCAAGGGGAGAGGGTGTTTATTTGTGGGACCCGGAAGGAAACAGGTATTTTGATTTTCTCTCTGCGTATTCAGCCGTGAACCAGGGACACTGTCATCCGGATATAGTCAGCGCTCTCAAAAAGCAGGCAGAGACACTGACGCTTACATCCAGAGCGTTTTACAATAACAGGCTTGGAGAGTTTGAAAAATATGTCGCTGATACGTTCAATTTTGAAAAAGTATTACCGATGAATACCGGTGCTGAAGCAGTAGAAACAGCGTTGAAACTTTGCAGAAAATGGGCTTATCAAAAAAAAGGAATTCCTGAAAAACAGGCCAAAATTATTACCTGTGAAAATAATTTTCACGGCAGAACCACAACTATTATTTCGTTCTCAAGCGATCCAAATTCGAAAGAGGATTTTGGCCCGTTTACGCCGGGTTTTATTGAAATTCCATTTAACGATCTGGAAGCTTTATCAAAGGCCCTTGAGGATGAGTTCGTAGCCGGGTTTCTTGTCGAGCCGATTCAGGGTGAGGCCGGAGTGATAGTACCGGATGAAGACTATCTGAAGAAAGCTCATGCACTTTGTAAGGAAAAGAATGTGCTGTTCATCGCTGATGAGATACAAACGGGAATAGCCCGAACCGGAAGTTTACTTGCGGTGTGTGGTGACTGTACCTGTGAAAAAGAGTGTGAAAGACAGCAAAATTACATTAAACCGGATATTTTGACTCTTGGGAAAGCATTATCCGGCGGCGTTTATCCTGTATCTGCCGTATTAGCGGATTCCGATATTATGAATATTTTAGAACCAGGACAGCACGGATCCACGTTTGGAGGTAATCCTTTGGGTACGGAAGTTGCTATTGCTGCCCTGGAAGTGGTAAAAAATGAGAATTTAATTGGCAGAGCCAGAAAACTGGGTGAACGATTGCGTGAAGAACTTCGAAAGCTAAGTGACAAAACAGGCCTGATTTCGAAAGTGAGAGGTAAGGGGCTGTTAAACGCGATTGAGATCAATGATTCACCGGACAGCTCAACCGCATGGGACCTTTGTGTTTCCTTTAAAGATAATGGCCTTCTTGCGAAACCGACCCATGGCAACATCATTCGGTTTGCTCCGCCACTTGTCATCACTGAGGAGCAATTAATGGAGTGTGTCGGCATTATCTCGGAAACTATTCTTGGTTTCAGGCATAAGAACAATACAGTAAATAAAGAAAAAACGGAAGTTTAAATATGGATACGATCACAACACGTCAGGATGTTCAGCCGGAGGATGTGCATAAGGTTCTGAATAAGCATATTCTTGCAGACGGCTATGAGATGGTTCTTGACCTTGAGAAAAGCAAGGGCGCATTCCTTCGCGATGCTAAAACAGGAAAAGATTATCTCGACTTTTTCACCTTTTTTGCATCAAACCCACTTGGAATGAATCATCCAAGGCTTGCCGGTGATCCGGAATTTGTAGATAAACTTGGACGTGTTGCAATCAACAAACCGTCTAATTCAGATGTTTATACGGAGGAGATTGCTGATTTTATGAAAACGTTTTCGCGGGTTGGAATTCCGGATTACATGCCCTACGCCTTTTTTATTTCGGGTGGCGCTCTGGCTGTGGAGAATGCACTGAAGGTGGCCTTCGATTGGAAAGTCCAAAAGAATTTTCAAAAGGGATACAGGACAGAGAAAGGGCACAAAGTATTACACCTGGATCGCGCTTTTCACGGGAGAAGCGGTTATACAATGTCTCTTACAAATACAGATCCTCAAAAAACGAAATATTTTCCCAAATTTGACTGGCCGCGTATTATCAATCCGGCAATTACATTTCCTTTGACTGAAGAAAATCAGGCTAACGTTGAGGCGATGGAACGGCAGGCAATTTCACAGGCTGAAAGATATTTTGAAATCTATAAAGATGATATCGCATGTATTCTTCTTGAACCTATACAGGGCGAAGGCGGTGATAACCACTTCAGGCCGGAGTTTCACCAGGCACTGCGCGATCTCGCCGATGAACATGAAGCTCTCTTGATATATGATGAGGTGCAGACAGGAGTGGGGCTCACAGGAAAATTCTGGGCACATGAATATTTTGTAAAACCGGATATCCTGGCATTTGGGAAAAAAGCACAGGTTTGCGGCATACTGGCCGGCGAAAGAGTGGATGATATTGAAACAAACTGTTTTCATGTCTCTTCACGGATCAACTCAACCTGGGGAGGCAATCTTGTGGATATGGTTCGGTTCACGAGAATTCTTGAAGTGATTGAGGAAGATAACCTGGTGGATCACGTTTCGGAAACAGGCGATTACCTGTTGGATAGAATCCGTAATCTGTGTGAGAAACATGAATATCTGTCGAATCCCCGCGGACGCGGACTGTTTTGTGCCATGGACTTACCCGAAACGCACGCACGCAATGCGCTGGTAAAAGAGTGTCGCAAAAATGGGTTACTGATTCTTGGCTGTGGTACCAAAACCATCCGTTTCCGTCCAAATCTTGCCATCCAAAAAGAAGAGCTTGATAAGGGAATTGCTATCATTGAAAAGAGTTACCGGAACGCTTTGCAGGAGTGTCCGGTTGCAGGGGCTGAATCATAAATTCCCTTCGACAATTGACGAATTGATTTGAAATGAGCGATAAGCAGAGTGGTGGTAAAATTCCTGTTCAACTGATAGCGATCCCTCTTTTAGCAATTACTGCTATATTATCAGCTATTTTTTTCCTGACGGAATCTGACCGGCTTCGAACCTATCCTCTTACAGATTACGATGTTGAAATTCCAACTGACAGTACCTCTATAAATCATGGAAGGCGCTTATTTGCAATAAGGGGTTGTATTGACTGCCACGGCACGAACCTGGGAGGAAAAATAATAGAGTCGGGACTGATAACGGGACTCATTGCGGCCCCCAATCTTACATCCGGACGCGGAAGTGCAATTTCCGGCTATTCAAATGCTGATCTTGTGCGTGTAATTCGTGAAGGCGTAAAACCAAACGGCAAATCGGTAATCATGATGCCGTCTCACAAATTTCAGGTAATCCATAAACGGGACCTGGAGTCTTTGATAGCATACATTAAAAGCGCAGAGTCTATAGACAGAAAACTGCCTGAAACTGAACTCAGTTTTCCGCTTCGGATCTACTACTTTATCAACCGCGAACTCGCGCTTTTTCCGGCAAACAAAGTAAAAAGGCCAGCCGAGTTGCCGCAAGTTGTGCCTGATAACAGAAGGGCTCGTGCCAAATATGTAGCCTCTTCTTGTGTCGGATGCCATGGTTATAAGCTAAAAGGCGGACAAGTTCCCGGAGTTCCGCCATACTGGCCGGAGGCACCGGATTTAACAAGCAGCGGCATTGCAGGTGAGTGGACAAAACAGGAGTTCATCGACGCTATGGAAAAAGGGATTACACCTGATGGCCGACATATTGATGAACAGTTTATGCCATGGCCCGCTTTCGGGAAGCTAACTGAAGAAGAATTTGATCTGCTTTGGGAATATTTAAAATCCCTTTAGCGATTCTGAATTCTGAATTTTGAATTCTCAATTCATAATTTACTGCACCGAAGTAAATAGTGTAAAATTGATTTCGTCAATGCAAAATCCAATATAATCGATTTGAAAAATTTGTTTCGGAGTGCTCAATGGGACATTTTCAAGATCATATAGTGCAGAGCTCCTCTCCTGAGGCGAACAATCGAAAATATACAGGCATAATATAAACAAGCAGGCATTTTGCATGAAAGCAATTAAGAATTAAAAATTCATAATTCAAAATTACTCTCAATTCTCAATTCTTAATTTTAATCAAACCATCTGATGCGATTCCGGCTGAATCGTGATCTCATTCAAAACCGATCCGTCTGATTGAGTAGCAGCATAGTAGACAGCTTTGGCAACTTCATCCGGAGTCAGCATTTTATCTTTTTTTACTCGCATATCCACTTTTGGATTGTCCCAGAAATCCGTATTCACACCGCCCAGGTAGAGAAGCGAAAATTTTACGCCGGAGCGTTTGTTCTCCTCAACCAGAGCTTTAGTGAAACCGGTAACGGCAAACTTTGATGCAGAGTAGACAGATGTATTTTTCATAATTTCCTTGCCCAGGATCCCCGGAAACATAATAACGCGGCCTTTTTTATTTGTAGCCATATATCGGACTACCGTTTGCGTAACTAAAAATGTACCGAATACATTTACGTCAAAAACCTCTTTGGCGTCGTTAGGGTTTATATCGAGCAACGGCTGAATCAGGCCCGTTCCAAACGCATTGACCAAGACATCTATCTGACCAAGGTTTTCCTCGACCTCACGTGCCATATTCGAAACAGATGCAAGATCTGTGACATCAATCTCAATCACAAAAGCTTCGCCGCCGTTGTCATTGATCTCTTTCGCTTTTTCTTCGGCTTTCGATTTATTTCGTGCAGCTAAAACAACTTTTGCACCCGCTTTGGCAAATAGATCTGCACATGCGCGGCCAATCCCGCCCGAGCCGCCAACGATTAGTACTATTTTATCTTCCATATATTCTTCTCCTATTATTTTGAGTTTACACAATTAATTAAAAAGGATTGGAAATCGTTCGGAGGAGAATTATTATTTCACGCG
>CAZFAJ010000015.1:0-16642 GCA_964517005.1 uncultured Balneolaceae bacterium
TTTATTTTATATGCTTTTCAAAAAACTCAAATATTCGCCGGTACTCATCATACCATGAATCCGGATCGGTAAAACCGTGAGCCTCCGACGGATACATCATCATCTCAAAGTCTTCATTTCCGGATTGTATCAGCTCTTCCACATACTGAGCTGCATCCTGAAAACCAACATTATCATCAACCAGCCCATGCAAAATCAATGCAGGGCGGGTCAGGTCTGAAGCATAGGTAAGTGGAGAGCTTCTGTCGTAATGCTCTCTGTCATTCCCGGGCGTACCCAGGCGGGGCAAGGTGTACCAGGGATTCGCGTAGTAGTAATTCTCCCAGTTAGTCACAGCACGGAGGGCTGCAGCAGCATGAAATCTTTCCGGCGCTACACTGACTGCATAAAGAGCCATAAAACCGCCATAACTTCCACCATAAACCCCTACTTTTGATGTATCAATATAATTGCCGTTTTCAACAATCCAGTCAAGACCGTCAATGATATCCTCAGTTTCAAATTTTCCCATCCAGTTGGTTACATCTTCTCGAAACTTTCTTCCGTAGCCGGTGCTGTGACGATAATCTACCTCAACCACAACATATCCCTGCTGATTCAAAAACTGGTGAAACATGTATTCTCTCCAGTAGTTGTTAGACCAGCCTTTATATACATTTTGCAGGGAGCCGGCTCCGTGAACAAAAACTACTACCGGATATTTTACAGAGGGATCAAAACCTGCGGGTTTTAATATTGACATTGATAACTCTGTATCACCGTCGCGGCCTGTAAAGCGGACGTACTCTTCGCGCTGCCAATCTATCTTAGTAAAGTGATCCGGTATAGAATTTGTCAATTGAATTTCACCCCTTCGCGGTCTTTTCAAATCTATCATATAGAGGTCGTAGGGATTGTTGAAATATGTTTTTGCATATACAACATAACGATTGTCATGGCTTACCCTGAACTGGTACCGGTACGCCTCTTCTGTTGTCAGTTTTTCTTTCCGGCCACTATTTATATCAAGGCTGTAAAGGTGCCTGACTCCCAAATCCTCTTCAGTAGATGCGTAGATAATTGAACTTTCACTAAGCCATTCCGCCCAGGGTATATCGTACTCACCTCTGGTATGTTGTTTCAGTTCCGACCCATCCGGATTTACAGTGTAAATATGATTCCAGTTATCTTTTTCTGATTGAAACATCAGACGATCCGAACCCGGTGCAAAATCCATATTTCTTCCACTCAGCCAGCCTTTTGTGGAGTCTTCAAATACCACTGTTTCAGACCCGGACTCAAAGTCAAATACTGCAATTTGGCGATGTTTCAGTGCATCATCTGCCTGATCAAAGGCAACATAGCGACCGGACTTGCTCGCAGATACAGAGCTTCGATAACGTCCTTGGAGAAGTGTGTCTATGACCAGCGAGTCAAGTTCTATAGCAGTAAAAGTAGTTACCGGGATTCCTCTTTTTGATTCACCGGGTTCAACGAATGTATCAACATATTCAGGGAAATAAATTGTCCTGGAATCCGAATCATCGGATTGCTGCGCAATCAGCCTGCCGTTGCCGGCCCAGTCAAAAACTGAATAATCCGGATCATCTGCTTTCTTTTGCGTTATCTGACGTATTTCCGGCCTTGTAACATCTGTAATCCAGATATCACCCTCACGCACAAAGGCAATTTTTTTACTATTGGGCGACCACCTTGGCCCATACTCTCCCGACTGTGTGGACACAATTTTTCTTGATTCGCTAAAACCGGGATCGGAAATGTATAAATCATCATCTTTTGTATATGCAATTAATGCGCCGTCCGGTGATAACGTGTAGTTGGTCACTGTCTCATCCTCATCAATTTTTACAGGTTCACTTCCTGTCAGATCCGTTTTATACAGGCCTTTTTCATAGTATGATGAATCATTCCAGGAAAAGTAAATTTCATTCAAATCGGGTGAGAAAGCTGAAAATGAAGGGCGAATTCCTGGAAGAACCGGCTCATGAAAAATATCTTTAAGTGAAAGTGTGTCCAGCCCTGATTGTGCGCCGGCGCCGGGAGAAATTATAAATAAAAGAAGTACAATTAGGATTGTCTGTTTTCCGGTCATCATATAAAGTGGTTGTTAATTGTTGCAAGGCAGAACGATGATATAAAAAAATGAGATTAACCACACTTTTTCAATTATTTTACACCTTTTACAGGCTTCGGAGTTTTAAATTTCCTTATCCGGATCAAAATAAATCATTCCATGAAATTGTCATATTTCAGAATTAAACTATAACTACACTTTTGCCGCCTAAAACCTTCATCAAACATTTATGAATACACTTAAAAATTGTTTTCTAATAATCCTGATTCATCTGGTATCTGCCTCAGAATTTGTTCAGGCAGAACCGCCTGACTCACTATTTTCTATTTCCATCAAGGATGCTTCGGCGCACTGGATTTTAAACAATAAGCTTATCTGGGATCCAGGAGCAGAAGCCGACCGTTTTGAAATTCGTTACAGCAGAACTGCCGGTATTGATGTTTCTGAAGATGGGGTTTCCGGCGGAACTTCTATTGAATTAATGCCGGGTGATACTCTTTCTGAAGAGCTTGCCGACAGGTATCGTCACATAGCCGACCGGCCTGTATTTGCCCTTGAATCTAATCGGGAGCAAGTTGCCGAAGCAATACAAGGGCAAGTTGTTGCAATTGCATACAATGAAAATGGAAAACCTGTTTCGGCGACACGTGTACAGTTTCCCGGAGTAATCGATCAGTATTTTTTATATGATGGTGTATTGGGTCCTGGCTATTCAGAGAATAAAATATCTCTTCACCTCTGGGCACCTACGGCTCACTCTGTCTCACTCAATATTTACAACAGTGAAAAAGAACTCATAGAAACGATTGAGGCCAAAGATCAAACACCGGATGATGGCGTTTGGCGGTTTTCAGGTGATAAAAATTGGGACAGGATGTTTTACCGTTATTCTATCACCGTTTATCACCCTGAAAATAACAGGATAAACACATTTGAAGTAACCGACCCCTACTCTGTCAGCCTTTCCACAGACAGCCGGTACAGCCAGTTCGTTGATGTAAAAAATGATGACACGTTGAAACCCGAAGGCTGGGATGAGATCAGGAAAACGCAACCGGCCAGGTCAGATATCAGCCTCTATGAAGTGCATCTGCGTGATTTTAGTATTGCGGATTCCACAGTTCCCGAAACAGACCGTGGCACATATCAGGCTTTTACATACAATGGTGAAAATGGACAAGATTTATCAGCTGGAATGAATCATTTGATAAAACTTCGTGAAGCCGGCCTCACTCATCTGCATCTTCTTCCTCTGAATGATATTGCTTCTATTATAGAAGACAAGGATAACCGGGTTGACTGGGATGATCCTTACAGCCGTTTGTGTGAATTTACAGAAAACGGCCTGTTAGCTGATGACTGTGCAGCTTATGGAGACAAACCGATTCGGGATGTCTTTGAAGCGCTCGCCTCTGATAATCCTGTCACGGAAGAAATTCAAAAAACACTTTATATAAATGGAGGAGGCCTTGGGCCACACGACGGTTTTAACTGGGGATATGATCCATATCATTTCAACACACCCGAAGGAAGTTACTCCACCAATCCTGAAGGAGTTTCGAGAATCATCGAACTTCGCAATATGGTAAAGGCTCTTGATGAAGCCGGCTTGAAAATTGTTGTGGATGTTGTCTACAATCATACACACGCTTCAGGCTTAAGTGAAAAATCCGTGTTGGATAAAGTGGTTCCTGGCTATTATCACCGCCTGAACGCAACCACGGGTGATGTGGAAACCTCCACTTGCTGTGAAAACACGGCTGCTGAACACGCAATGATGGAAAAGCTGATGATCGATTCTATTCTTTTATGGGCCAAACAGTACAAAATTGATTCCTTCCGCTTTGACCTGATGGGACATCATCCAAAAAGTGTAATGGAAAACATACAACAAGCCCTCGCACAGCTTACACTTGAAAAAGACGGGTTGGATGGCAGAAATATCTATATCTATGGGGAAGGATGGGATTTCGGTGAAGTTGCAGGTAACCGTATTTTTGAACAGGCCACTCAGTTCAATATGGGCGGAACTGGAATTGGTAATTTTAACGACAGGATCAGAGATGCTATCCGTGGCGGCAATTTTGAGGGCCAGGGACGAAGGCAGGGATTTGCCAACGGCCAATATCTTTTCCCGAATAAAGAGTACGAACAAAACGATGAAGCTCTGTCTGTACTGTTGGATTTCAGTGACCGCATTCGCGTTGGGATGGCTGGCAACCTCAGCACATATGAATATGAAAACCGCTTTGGTGAGGTTGTACGGGGAGGAAATGAAGGAATCGGCTATACCCTCATGCCATTTGAATCCGTCAACTATATCGATAAGCACGATAATGAAACACTCTGGGACAATACTCAGACGAAAAATCCTGCTGAGATGAAGATGACTGAGCGTATTCGCATTCATATGCTCAGTAATGCTTTTATCAATTTTGGCCAGGGTGTTCCGTTTTACCAGGCCGGAACTGATCTTCTGCGATCCAAATCGTTAGACCGCAACAGTTACGACTCCGGCGACTGGTACAATGCTATTGACTTTAGTATGCAAACAAATACATGGGCAAAGGGTTTATCAAATGCACGTGAAAACAGGGGCAACTGGGATCAGCACCGGGAATTTCTGACCAATCCCTATATTGAGATTTCACAAGCCGGCATGGAACTTGCTCATCACCAATTTATTGAGCAGCTGATGATCCGGTATAGCTCGCCTTTATTCCGGCTTCGAACCGCAGAACAGGTCAATAACCGTGTTGCTTTTCACAACACCGGGCCGGAGCAGATACCCGGAATCATAGCCATGACAATCTCGGATGGTGTTTGCACTGATAGTGACCTCGATCATTCACTTGATGGAGTACTTGTTTTGTTTAATGCAGACAAAACCGCAAAAACGATAGAGCTGAATCTCCAAGACATGAGAGTACACACTGTTCATGCCTCTGGAAAAGATACTGTGCAGAAATCAACTTTTATGTCAAACGGTACGTTTACCATTTCGGGTTTAACCACAACGGTTTTTGAAAACCCCCAGAAAGAAGACCAAGGAGAATTTCCGTGTAACAAATGGAGGGGCCAGGTAAAAGATCCCGGCTCAAAAGTTTATTTCGAAAAGCCGGAAAACTGGGATGACGATATTTACCTCTACGCGTCTGATCCTCAATATTTTGGTCAGCCTCCAGGCTCACTAATGACAAAATTTGATGAAAACTGGTATACGCTCCAGCTTCCCGATGGTGTAAATCAGGCAGAGATTGTTTTTAGTGATGCAATGGGAAATAAAACCAAAACAGCTACTGCAGCTGGCAATGGCTGTTTAGATCTTGCAACCGGCAGTTGGGAAGATTTGAAAGAGTGTAATCTTCCCGGAATGGAAGTAGCTTTCAATAAACCGGATAACTGGTCTGATACTATTCATGTGTACACATTCAGCCCCGAAAAAAACGGGAGCTGGCCCGGTGAGAAAATGAAAAATTCAGGAAATGGGTGGTACTATTATCAGTTTGAAAAAGGAGTTCATTCCACAAATATTATTTTTAATGATGGTTCGGGGAACCAGACAAATGACCTCTTCCGTGAAGGAAGCGGCTGCTTTAAAAATGATGCATGGCAAGAAACCTGTCCGCCCATAGTGCCGCAAAACTAACATGCGATAAATACGATGCCTAAACTGGCCATTATCCTTAAAGTTGATCGGATTTTAATAGAGTTTTGATTCAAAATTTCATCATAAAAATAAAAATTATATACAGATATTATGAAGAGATACAAAGCTGCCGCCATTCAAATGAACAGCCAGCCTGATATTGATCAAAACCTGAACCAAGCTTATTCTTTGCTTAAAAAAGCATCTGAACAGCAAGTGCTTTTTGCCGGGCTTCCTGAAAATTTTGCTTTCCTTGGTGATTTGGATCTTCGTATAACCCAGGCTAAAAAAATCGCTGAGAAGGCTTACCCGTTTCTGAAAAACACAGCAAAAGAGTTTCATATTTTTTTGCTTGGCGGAAGTTACCCGGTTCCCGCAGGCGACGGAAAAACATATAACCGAAGCGTATTATTTAATCCGGATGGTGAAGAAGTTGCCAGGTATGATAAAATCCACCTGTTTGACGTAGACTTGCCAGATGGTGAAAGCTATCGTGAATCCGACTTTGTAAGGGCTGGCCAAAATAAAGCAGTTGTACATTCCTCTGATATCATCGGAAAAGTTGGAATGACCATCTGCTATGACCTTAGGTTTCCTGAGCTTTACCGCAAAATAATGATTGAGAAAGCAGACATTCTCTGCATTCCATCTGCCTTCACCGAAACAACCGGAAGAGACCACTGGAAACCCTTGCTTCGGGCTCGTGCGATTGAAAACACCGCTTATGTATTTGCACCGGCTCAGACCGGTTTGCATGGAAAAAAAAGAAAAACTTTTGGCCATTCCATGATTATTGATCCATGGGGTGATGTATTAGATGATGCCGGCATAAATACGGGAATGGCGATAGCAGAAATTAATCATGATAAAATCAATCATGTAAGAGAACAAATACCGTCACTGTTTCACCGACAACTAATATGAAATGAAGCCGATATCAGGTACCAATTGAAACCCTTTCCATCTCTAATCTGTTTAAAATAAACCAAGCATAAACTAAGAAAGAAAATAAGAGACATGGATAAACAAGAAACACCAATTGAAAATACTCCCTTTAATAAAAAAGAGCAGGAATATTTTAGAAAGAGATTACTCGATGAAAAAGAAAAAGCTGAGATAAGGATTAAAAATTTAAAGGAATCCATCGGGGATCTGAATGAGGCTGAACTGGACGAAAAGTCAAGCCTCGATGATCATCAGGGCAATATAGGAACAGATGAGCTTAATAAAGAGACAAAGTATACAATGATCGAAAAAGAGAAGAAAAAAATTGAGAAGATTATTGTAGCGTTAGACCGTATTGCGGATGGAAATTATGGTATTTGCCTTGCCACCGGTAAACCGATAGCCAAAGAGCGGCTGGAAGCCATACCTTATGCCCTCTACACTGTTGAAGCGGCTAACGAAATATAAAACCTGATAATGCAATTGATTAAAATTATCAGTTTACCAAGGTTGAAGAGTGCAAAATTTTTAGCAGGATTTTAACAAAAAACAGTCAGGTCATCAAAAGAACCGGGCAGTTAACACTTTCTAAAATATGTTCAAGATTTCTGCTCTTAATATATCTTGCGCTGTTTGGCAGCACCAGTAAACCACTGCCAATTTTTCTTAAAAGGTACGTTAGCCTGCCAATGTCCGGGTTTTTCATAACCATTTGATCAGCTTCAATATCGGCATGTTTAGTTAAATTCCGAAGATCTCTTATATTTTCATTGGAACTTTTATGATTGCCGGTTAGGTCTATGATAATAAGGTCACTCTCATTTCTTCCCGCCAATGTAGCGGCAAGTTTTACACTTTTCTTACTTTTTTCAGAACCGTCATACAGCGCAACAGCTACCTTACCTAATTTAAAACCCTCCTGTAGTATCAATATCGGTTTCTGAGATTCTGCGATAATAGCTTTTGCGGTACTCCCGAGCTTGTTTCTTTTCGTATAAGACCGTCCCCTGCTCCCGATCGTAATCAGATCGGCATTTTTAGCCCCTTCAAGAACCTTTTCATTCACTGATCCCTCGACAGATTTCCAGGATGACTGAATTTTATTTTTTTCTGAAATCAGTTCAAAATGCTCTCTTATCTCTTTCTCCAGATTTCTGACTTGCTCATTGATACTCTTTTCGGCAATCGCTGATATTTCACCGGTTATTTCATTGATTTCTTGTGCAAAGGATAGACGGGAAACTTTTTTCCATTCCTTTTCACGTACAAATATTCCGCTTAGTTCAGCCTGCATCAGCTCTGCAACCAGGGCCGCAGTTTCAAGCGCTGCACGGCTGTGAATTGAGCTGTCCAATGCAACCAGAATCTCCGAAATCGTAACTGAATCTTCTTCTCTCTCACTCATGGTCAATTCCTTCCGTTTTCATGACTTACAAATTTACGTCTGTTTGCAGCAAAGTCGTTCAGTTGTTGAGTAACTTTGTAATTAATTGTTTCTTCAGGATAATTACCCTCTTCATCAGGTTCACCCATCTCAAGCCCGGTAAGTATTTCCATTCCCTCATCAACGGTTTCGATAGAGTAAATCTGGAATTTATCCTCTTCAACAGCTTCAATAACTTCGCTTTTAAGCATCAGGTTTTTTTCATTCGCTTTGGGAATTAATACTCCCTGATCACCGGTCAGTCCTCTCTCTTTGCAGATATCAAAGAAGCCTTCAATTTTCTCATTTACGCCGCCAATTGGCTGGATTTTACCGTGCTGGTTTACTGAACCGGTTACGCTGAACGACTGTTTAACCGGAACTTTACCGATAGCCGATAACAGTGCATATAATTCGGCAGATGAGGCACTGTCTCCGTCAATGTTAGAGTACGACTGTTCAAATACAATGCTTGCTGAAAGTGATAGTGGATTATTTACAGCATATCTCTCTCCCAGGAAGCCTTTCAGTATTAATACCCCTTTGGAGTGAATCGGGCCACTCATATCAACTTCTCTTTCGATATCAATAATTTCACCTTTGCCAAGCTGAACCCGTGCGGTTATGCGGCTTGGACGGCCAAACATGAGATTTCCAATACCTGTGACTGCAAGTCCGTTCACCTGGCCAATATTTGTTCCCTCTGTGTCGATAAAGATATAATCCCGGTTAATAGACTCCTGAACTTTATCACGAAGTCTCGCTGACCGGTAGATCTTTTGATCGATGGCTTTTTGAACATCTTCGAGTTCAACAACATCACGGTCATTAATTTCGGCATAGTGACTCGATTCAACAAGCAGATCTTTTATCTCGTCTGTTTTTGTAGATAGCTTCTCATTATCACCAGCCATTCGGGCGCTCTGTTCTACTACCCGGCCCACTGCTGATTTATTTAAATGCAACAGTTCATGCTTCTTAATTAATCCGGCAAGAAGCTTCGCATATAAGGTGTGATTTTCTTCACTACGATCAATCTCGTCTTCAAAATCAGCTTCCACCTTAAAGAGTGAGCTGAAATCCGGTTCAAGCTCGCATAACAGGTAGTAAAGAATTCTTTCCCCGAGAAGCACAACTTTCACATCCATATCAATCGGCTCCGGTTCCAGTGAAACGGTGCTGATCAGACTATAGGATTCCCCGAGAGATTCAATTTTAAGTTCACCGGATTTTAAAACCCGCTTCAGGCTTTCCCATGCAAAAGGCTCCAGAAGAACACGCCGAATATCAAGGATTAAGTAGCCACCGTTGGCTTTGTGAAAAGCCCCGGGTTTAATCAGGTTAAAATTGGTCGTAAGAGCACCCATTCTTGATTGATATTCAACTCTTCCAATCAGATTTTTATAGCTTGGATTATCCTCGTAAATCACGGGAACACCTTTTGTTTCACTGTGATCCACTAAAACATTTACTTTGTACCTGTCCAGTATTGGATTTTCCGAAGCGTCTGCAGATTGTTGCATCTGCTGCCCTCCGCCCATCATTTGCATCATTGGATTTCCCTGTCCCTGCTGACCCTGACTTGACATTATTTTCTGAACGTTTTCGACTATGTCAATTTCTACATTGTCCAGAAATTTTTGAACTTTATCTAAACCGGAGAATTTTTCCCGGACCTTTTTAAAAAGTTCTTTAATAGCATATGTTGCGATCTCCTTATCGAGCTCTCTCTGCTCTTCACGTATTTTTCTCTTGTTAGAAGGCATTCGCTGAATAATTTTTTGCAGCTCCTTCTGTAATTTTTTTGTCTCCTCCTGAAGACTTTCACGTTCTTCTTCCGACAGATTTTGCAAATCCGATTCATCCATCAAATCACCATCTTTCGTTGGTGCAAATGAGAAACCTGCCGGTGTCCTAATCAGTGCAAGACCTTTTTCCTGCGCTTTCTTCTGTAAATCTTCAAAGGTCTGGTCCTGCTCCTCTTGTACATTACTTTGAAGTGCTTGTTTTCTGTTCTGATACTCTTCACTTTCAAATGCAGAACGAAGTGTTGGAATCAGGTCATCAATAATCTGTTCCATCTCTTTTTTCAGCTCATTACCCCTTCCTGCTTCAACCAGAAGTTTTTCTGGCTTGTGCCGGTCGTCAAAATTATTAACATAACAGATATCCGGAGGTGATTCTTTGTGATTTATTTTCTCTTCAAGATAATGCTGGATATGACTAAGCTTATCTGTCTCATTGGGGCCAAGAGCAAATATATTATAACCCTCCTTATTAATATCAATACCGAACTCGAGGGATGACGATAATCGCTCTTGTCCTATGAATGCTTTTTCTTCCGTAATGTCTTCTGTTGTTCTAAAATCAAAGCGGGCTGTGTCACAGGCTTTATAAAGAATCTCTGAATTTAATTTTGTCACGATTTTCTCTTTTTGTTAGTTAATTAATTGACGTTTATATTAAAATAATGCAAGCTTATATAATGTAGTTCCATTTGCGTAGAAAGATGTAAGGTTTTCTCTCACTTTACTGTATCTTTGAGACAGATCTGATTTCATAAGCATCATGTACTGCTTTCCCGCCTTCCAGACTGCCATAATGCCATTCTTTCTATAGCGCAATAATTGATTTAAGCGCTTAACTAAATAACCAGCAACAAAAACCTCTTCTTATTTTGAATTTGCCGTTTTAAACCCTATTTTCAAGCGTTAAAACGGCTATATAAATTATTACTCAACCCCTTTTTTATGACGAAACAGAAAAACTCTGATTATAAAGCATCAAATATTCAGGTTTTAGAGGGATTGGAGGCAGTCCGAAAGCGGCCGGCCATGTATATCGGAGACACCGGCTCGCGCGGATTACACCATCTCGTAAATGAAGTTGTCGATAATTCAATTGATGAAGCACTTGCAGGCTATTGTGATTACATCAAAATCACCATTCATGAGGACGGCTCGGTTACTGTACTGGACAATGGCCGTGGTATCCCCGTAGATATACATAAAAAGTTAAATTTGCCTGCTGTTGAGGTGGTCCTCACTAAACTGCACGCCGGAGGAAAGTTTGACAAAGATTCATATAAAGTATCCGGCGGGCTTCACGGAGTTGGGGTAAGTTGTGTAAATGCACTTTCAACAGAATTTAAAGCTGAAATCCATCGCGATGACAAGATTTATGTTATGGAATTTAAATATGGAAAAACTGTAACACCTCTTAAATCAGTTGGAAAAACAGATGTAACCGGTACAGTTATTCGATTTAAACCGGACCCGGATGTATTTACGCAAACAACAGAATTCAAATTTGATATAATAGCGGAAAGAATGCGTGAATTGGCTTTTCTAAATCCGCAAATTACTGTGGAACTGATTGATGAAAGGGAAGATGATGAAAGTTTAGGACGTGCAGAATTCCACTATTCCGGAGGCGTAAAAGATTTTGTCCGGTATCTTGATGAATCACGCGAGCCCATGATGAATGAACCCATATTTATTCAGGGTGAGTTAGACAATGTTCCTGTTGAACTGGCGATACAGTATAACAGTACCTTTACTGAAAATGTACACTCCTATGTTAATAATATTAACACCAAGGAGGGAGGAACGCACATTTCCGGCTTCAGGAGGGCTTTAACCCGCTCATTTAAAAATTATGCTGAGAAAAACAACATTATAAAATCCAGTAATAAAATTCAGGTTTCCGGAGATGATTTTCGTGAGGGAATGACGGCTGTACTCAGTGTTAAAGTTGCCGAACCTCAATTTGAGGGGCAAACAAAAACAAAACTTGGTAACTCGGAAGTTCAGAGCGCTGTTGAAATTATAATCTATGATAAACTTTCAGAATACCTTGAGCAGAATCCCAAAGTATCCAAAAAGATTCTTGAAAAAGTTATTGTTGCAGCTGAAGCCCGGGAAGCAGCTCGAAAAGCACGTCAGCTGATTCAGCGGAAAAGCGTTATGAGCGGAGGAGGATTGCCAGGTAAACTTGCCGACTGTTCTATAAAAGATCCTGAACATTCAGAAATCTATTTGGTGGAGGGTGATTCTGCCGGAGGATCAGCAAAGATGGGCAGAAACAGAAGCTTCCAGGCTATCTTACCGCTTCGAGGTAAAATTTTAAATGTCGAAAAAGCGAAAATCAACAAAATCCTTGAAAACAAAGAAATTCAGGCAATGATTACGGCTTTGGGTACCGGTGTCGGTCACGGAGAGGAAGATTTTGAATTGGAAAAGCTCCGCTATCATAAATTGATCATCATGACAGATGCTGATGTTGATGGCTCGCACATCCGGACACTGCTTCTTACTTTTTTCTACCGTTATATGCTACCGTTAATTGAAGGTGGTTATGTATATATAGCTACACCTCCTCTTTATCGTATTACCTCAACCAGGGGACAAATTGATTACGCGTGGGATGAGGATGGACGTGAAAAAATTGTCCGCCAGCTAAAGAAAGAGAAGAAAAAGTTTGACGTCAGCCGTTATAAAGGCCTCGGCGAAATGAATCCAAGTCAACTTTGGGAAACCACAATGGACCCTGAAACCCGTACGCTTCAGCAGGTTACTGTTGAAAGTGCAGCGGGTGCCGATAAGCTTTTCTCAACGTTAATGGGTGGTGATGTTGAACCCCGCCGTGAGTTTATTGAACGCAATGCCAAATATGCAACCCTTGATATCTGATATTTAAATTTAATCTCATCTACACACAATTTTTATTTCTACTGATCTATGGCAAGTGAAAAAATTATTCCAATTACTATTGAAGATGAAATGCAGTCATCCTACATCGACTATTCGATGTCGGTTATTGTGTCTCGTGCCCTGCCGGACGTTCGTGACGGTTTAAAACCTGTTCACCGCCGCGTTCTTTATGGTATGAGTGATCTCGGCATGCTTCACAACAGAAATTATAAAAAAAGTGCACGTATAGTCGGTGAAGTTCTTGGTAAGTACCATCCCCACGGTGATTCTGCTGTCTATGATACCATTGTACGGATGGTTCAGGATTTTTCACTGCGTTATCCTTTAGTTGACGGACAGGGAAACTTTGGTTCAGTTGACGGTGACTCTGCAGCTGCAATGAGGTATACAGAAGTTCGTATGCAGCGTATTGCGGAAGAAATGCTTACAGATCTGAATAAAGATACTGTAGATTACCAAGACAATTTTGATGATACGCTTACGGAGCCAACCGTGCTCCCGTCCATGCTGCCGAATTTGCTTTTAAACGGATCATCCGGAATTGCTGTGGGTATGGCTACTAACATGCCTCCGCACAATATTTCTGAAGTTATTGATGGTATTGTTGCTTATATCGACAATCATGATATTGATGCAAAAGGATTGATGGAGCATATCAAAGCACCTGATTTCCCTACCGGCGGAATTATATACGGCTATGAAGGAGTAAAAGAGGCCTACGAAACCGGACGCGGTAAAATTACGATGAGAGCCCGTGCCAATGTTGAAGAGATGCGAAATAACCGGGAACAGATTATTGTTACCGAAATTCCGTACCAGGTCAACAAAGCTACACTTATTGAAAAGATAGCAGATCTTGTTAACAACGAAAAGATAACCGAAATCTCTGAAATCAGGGATGAATCTGACCGTGACGGAATGCGAATTGTTATCATGCTAAAGCGTGGTTCCAATACAGGTGTTGTTCTGAATCAGCTCTACAAGTATACTCAAATGCAGCAGACATTTGGTGTCATAAACCTGGCTCTTGTTCAGGGGCGCCCCAAGGTTATGGCGCTTAAGGAATTAATTAAGCATTTTGTTGAGCACAGGGTTGAAGTCATTATACGTCGTACTATTTATGATTTAGACCAGGCAGAAGCTCGTGCACATATTCTTGAAGGATTAAAAATAGCACTTGATAATCTGGATGAAGTAATTAAAACAATCCGGGCATCCAATAGTCCTCAGGAGGCGAACCGGGAGTTGCGTCGTAAATTTGCACTGACTGATCTTCAGGCAAAAGCTATTCTTGACATGCGCCTCCAAAAACTGACAGGGCTTGAAAGAGATAAAATTGACCTTGAGTACAAGGATATTGTTGAGAAAATTGCAGAATTCAGAAATATTCTGTCTGACAGAAACAGGCAAAATGAAATCATTAAGGAGGAGCTTGCTGACCTGAAAAACAGGTATGGTGATGAACGGCGAACTCAGATTGTCTATTCAGCTGATGATTTCAATATCGAAGATATGATTGCTGATGAAGATGTTGTAGTCACAATCTCCAATAAGGGCTTTATTAAACGGATGCCTGTAAGTGGATATCGCCGTCAGCGTCGAGGCGGGAAGGGAATGAAAGGCACGACAACCAAAGATGATGAATATGTAGAACATCTGTTTGTAGCCACAAACCATAATTATATACTTTTCTTTACCGAAAATGGAAAATGTTATTGGTTACGTGTGTATGAAATTCCGGAAGGGTCCAGACTTTCCAGGGGACGTGCAATTGTAAATCTTATCGATATTGATAAGGACGACAGTATACAAACCTTTGTGCCGGTAAAAACCCTTGAAGATGAAGAATATATCAATAACCACTACATCATCATGGCTACGAAAGAAGGTCTTGTAAAGAAAACAGTACTTGAGGCGTATAGCCGGCCACGCAGAGACGGAATTATTGCAATTAATGTAAAACAGGGTGATAAATTACTTGGCGCTGCACTAACTGACGGAGACAGTACGATTATCCTTGGAAATAAGAAGGGCCGTGCAATTCGTTTTAGTGAAGATGATGTACGTGATATGGGCCGTAACACCTCCGGTGTTCGCGGAATGAAACTATCTAAGAATGACGAGCTTGTTGATATGGTAGTCATAAAAAATACTCATGAAGCTACTGTATTGGCTATATCTGAAAAAGGGTTTGGTAAACGCTCATTAGTTGACGACTACCGTGAACAAAGCCGTGGCGGAAAAGGAGTTATTACCATGAAAATCACACCCAAAACGGGTAATCTCATCGCTTTAAAAGAGGTTTCTGATAAAGATGATCTAATGATTATTACAGAGCTCGGTAAGGTTATTCGAATGCAGTGTAAAGGTATTCGCACAATGGGAAGAAATACACAGGGAGTTCGAATTATGAGGCTGGATGAAGAAGGAAAAATTGCTGCAATTACGCGTGTTGTGAATGAAGACGAAGATGAGGGAGACGCACCTATTGTAACCTGATATCCATTCTAAGTATAGATACGGATAAGATTTAATTAAACTTGATATTTTTTTCTTATTAATTTCAATTTTACAAGGAGAACAGGAATATCTCTTCAAAATTAAACGAATGCTCAGTTTGATTTAATATTCAATCTGAGTGCTGTCCAAACCGATTCACATTATATAAAGTAATATTTAATAATTATATAGGTTTAAAATAGAACTTAATTATAACTGAGCGATTAGATAAAACAAACATCAGGTATTGTCTAACATTTCGGTTAAAATCGATTTTCTTTTTTCAATCAGTTTCTCAGGAGACTTAACTTTGACTTTTTTTCCAAACTGAAGGAGCCACTCGTTAATGTACTCAAGATTTCCGAAGCGCATCTCTATCCTAAAAATATTAGGTTTTATCTTAGATATATTTAATATTTTAGCCGGCAGATTTGCCTTGAATCGATCAAATGCATCTTCTTCAATATCTGCTATTACTATTTGAGAAGTGCTCTCTGAGCGAAAAATAAGGCCCTTTACGTCAAATTCTCTATTTGGCTCAAAATTTTGATCTAATATTTTCAAGTTTGATATACGATCAAGCAGAAAATTTCTAAAGTCGCTTCTTTTCTCCGAAAAGCCGATCATGTTCCAGTGATCCTTATAAAAAACCAATAAATATGGATCTACTATTCTAATAGTTTTATTTTCAGCATATTTCGAGTGATAACTGAATTCTATTTTTCTGTTTTTTGAAATAGCACTGCTTATTTCATACCAGCTTCCTCCGCTTTTCTTTTCAGAACCGAAATGCATAAACGGATCTACTACCGTTCGGTTATCAAGCGAATACATATAAGCCTTTAAATCCTCCGGCACAGCATTTCTGATTTTTATCTCCACTCCTTTTGCATCGTCAACAAGTTCTTTATCAACCTGGGATTTAACAAAATTCAATCCGACAAGAACTGTTGCCAGTTCTTTAGAAGTGAACATTAACGGCGGAATCCTATAACCAGGCACTACACCATATCCGTTAAATTCATCCCATGTAACAGGAACATTCACTTCTGATAGTGCCCGAAAATCTCTGAAAATCGTTCTTCTGCTTACTCCAAATGTTTCAGCCAAATGCTCGGCTGTCAATTTCTTTTTAGACTCCTGGAGCATTAATATCAATTTCATTCTACGCTCGGAGCTTTTCATTCTATCCATGATCTGAAATTATTTTCAAGTACATATAGTGATTGAAGAGACCATTATTATTTTGCTCACTAATAAAACCGTGCTCTTTTATTGCCCTTAACAATTCACAATTGCAATTCCCTTATCGAAATAAAATTTATGTTCATTCCCAAATT
>CAZFAJ010000015.1:16742-23700 GCA_964517005.1 uncultured Balneolaceae bacterium
TGAATAACATGTTCTTTTAGCGTTTCACGTGAAACATTTCTGCTAATTAAATTTATTTTATTATTCCACCATAACAGTAATTTTATATATTCTTCAAACTGATCCTTGTTATTTTCAAATAATTTATTCGCCAGTTCGTAGATTTCCAGATCTAAATTATGCTTTAAGATTTTTATTGAATGTTTCACGTGAAACACATTTAGTTAGTTTTTAAGATATACCATAAGAACTGCAACATCACTTGCAGAAACCCCGCTAATACGACCTGCCTGGCCAATTGTCTCAGGTTTAATCCTTGATAACTTCTGCTTACCCTCAGTAGATAAACTTTGAATTTTATCGTAATCAATTTTTTCCGGGATTATTTCATTCTCCTTTTGAATGATTTCAGCAACCATTTCAAATTCCTTTTGTATGTAACCCGCATATTTAATTTCAATCTCCACTTCTTCATAAACATGTTTATCAGTAGAGATATCTGAAGCTCTCTCTCTCAATTTTGAATCGGCATTCAGAAGATCATTCAAGCCCACTTGAGGTCTCGGTATAACAGATTTTGCTTTTACAGGTTGGCTGAGCGGGGTAGTACCAAGTTCTGTCAACTTTGAATCCAGCTTCTCGGGCCTGATTGTGTAGTTAGAGAGAAGGTCATGCAGCCTGTCAATCTCGTTTTTTTTCTTTTTGAAGGTTTCAAATCGCTCATTATCGATTAAACCAATCTTGTGCCCTATACCAGTCAGTCGAAGATCCGCATTATCTTGTCGTAATAATATTCTGTGTTCTGCTCTTGATGTAAACATTCGATAAGGCTCTTCTGTACCTTTATTTATTAAATCATCAATAAGAACACCAATATAAGCTTCAGACCTTTTCAGGATAAGTGGTGAATTTTCATTTACTTGCAAGGCAGCATTTACACCGGCCATTAATCCCTGGCAAGCAGCCTCTTCATAACCGGTTGTACCATTAATCTGTCCGGCAAAAAAGAGGCCATTTACAAGTTTTGTTTCAAGTGTTCGTTTAATTTGAAAAGGAGGAAAATAATCATATTCAATTGCATATCCGGGCCGGATCATAACTACGTCTTCAAAACCTTTTATGGTTCTAAGGGCTTTATATTGAACATCTTCAGGCAGTGATGTAGAGAAACCATTCAGATACATTTCGTAAGTATTCCATCCTTCTGGCTCAAGAAACAGCTGATGGCTGTCCTTGTCACTAAACCTATTGATCTTGTCCTCAATACTTGGGCAATATCTGGGTCCAATAGATTTAATTCTGCCGGCAAACATAGGACTTCTGCTGAACCCGGTTTTTAATACATCATGTACCTTATTATCCGTATAACCGATCCAACAGGTTAGCTGCTGATCAATAGATGGCAATTTATCAGTCATAAAAGAAAAAGGTGACGGATCTTCATCGCCATATTGTATTTCCAGCGAATCGTAATGGATCGTCCTTCCGTCTATTCTTGGAGGCGTTCCAGTTTTTAATCTTCCTACCTCGAATCCGAGCTTTTCCAATGAAGCAGATATTCCTACGGATGAACGATCACCGGATCTTCCCCCTCCAAAATTAGTTTCTCCAATGTGGATAATCCCATTCAAAAAAGTCCCGCTTGTCAAAATAACGGTTTTGGAATAAAACCTTTGACCTGTTTGTGTAATAACTCCCTGCACATTTTTACCACATTCGTCACTTATTAGATCAACTACATTGTCCTGTCGGAAAAAAAGATTTTCTTTAGATTCAAGCCGTTCCCTCATAAGTTTCGAATACAGTGCTCTGTCGCTCTGACACCTTGGACTCCACATGGCCGGCCCCTTGCTTCTGTTAAGCATCCTGAATTGGACACCCGATTGATCACTTACCAAACCAATTAAACCACCAAGAGCATCAATTTCCCGGATTAACTGTCCTTTAGCCACACCGCCCATTGCAGGATTGCAAGACATCTTTGCAATGGCA
This sequence comes from uncultured Balneolaceae bacterium, assembly GCA_964517005.1. Taxonomy (GTDB): domain Bacteria; phylum Bacteroidota; class Rhodothermia; order Balneolales; family Balneolaceae; genus CAYVBJ01. Next base: position 18,714 of record CAZFAJ010000015.1, read on the forward strand.
TCGAGATTCATCGTGATTAGTAATGTTTTGGCACCCATTTGCGATGCAGCACCCGCCGCCTCGCTTCCTGCATGGCCACCTCCAACAACAATTACATCATATTCAGAATGTAGTACAGACATTATTTACTATTATTATAGTTTTTGTATGTGATTAGAAAACAGATCTGTGAAAATATATTTATAATGAATCAGATAAAAATTATTGTGTCAATGATCTAAATTATTTATTGAATTAAAAACGAATAAAAACCATATTCTAAAAAGCAATAGTTTAGTGTAACAAATTACATAGAATCATAAGTCAATCAATTATGTCAACTCATAAACTTTCCACATCCTCCTTTATTTTATTTGGATTATTATTTCTCCTGCTAAATAGTGTTCAAAACCTTTCAGCACAAAATTCAGAACTTTCAGATTTAAGTCTTAACGCGCTTGAACTAAGAAATATAGGTCCTGCGTTTAATGGCGGACGAATTGCAGATATTGACTTTCACCCTCAAAATGAAAACATATGGTATGTAGCAGCCGGCTCAGGCGGTGTTTGGAAATCAATAAGTGCGGGCACCACATGGGAACCAATTTTTGACAACCAGCCATCCTATTCAATTGGTTCATTAACCATCGATACGAATAAACCTTCTACTATCTGGGTAGGAACCGGAGAAGATGTAGGCGGCCGGCATGTAGCTTACGGAGATGGAATCTATAAAAGTATGGATGACGGTAATACATGGAAAAATATGGGTTTGACAAACTCGGAGCATATTTCAACAATCATCGTCCATCCCGAAAACTCTGATATCGTCTGGGTATCTGCCCAAGGCCCTCTTTGGAATAAAGGCGGTGACCGCGGCCTTTATAAAACAACTGATGGCGGTGAAACATGGAATAAAGTGCTTGGTGACGATGAGTGGATTGGTGTTACAGACATCGTTATGGATCCAAGAGACCCTGATGTTCTATATGCAGCCACGTGGCAGCGCCATCGCACTGTTGCCGCATATATGGGGGGCGGCCCGGGAAGTGGCATTCACAAAAGTACAGATGGCGGTACTACTTGGCGAAAACTTGAAAATGGCCTGCCCTCGGCCAATATGGGAAAAATAGGTCTTGCAATATCACAACAGGACCCGGATTACGTTTACGCTGCCGTTGAGCTGGAACGCAGAACCGGGGGCGTATATACCTCTAAAAATCGGGGAGAATCATGGCAAAAAATGTCTGATGCTGTCGCCGGCGGCACCGGCCCTCATTACTACCAGGAGTTATACGCATCTCCTCATCATTTTGGCAGGCTATATCTTGTCAGTAACTATATGCTGATCTCGGATGACCATGGAGATAATTTTTCCCGTATGAATGTTGAAAATAAACATGTGGATGACCATGCAGTTGCTTTTAAGACGGATGACCCCAATTACATTTTGATTGGTACCGATGGCGGACTATACGAGACATTTGATCATACGAAATCATGGAGATTTGTACGAAATTTACCGCTTATGCAATATTATAAGATCTCCGTAGATGACCAAAAGCCATTCTACAACGTATATGGTGGAACCCAGGACAACGGTTCAAACGGAGGCCCTTCAAGAACGGACACTCAACATGGAATAAGAAATGCCGACTGGTTCAAAACGCTGGGTGCCGATGGCCATGATTCTGCTACGGAACCGGGTAATCCGAATATTGTCTATGCCGAAACACAACAGGGTGGATTACATCGTGTTGACCGAAAAACCGGTGAGCAGGTATTTATACAGCCACAACCCGGAGAAAATGAGGATTACGAACGATTTAACTGGGATGCTCCCATTGAGGTAAGTAACCATGATCCTGAAAGGCTATACTTTGCCTCACACAGGGTGTGGAGAAGTGATAACCGCGGTGACAGCTGGACACCCATCTCAGGTGACCTGACACGCAACCAGGAACGGATTGAATTGCCAATCATGGGCCGGCAGCAAAGCTGGGATAATCCCTGGGATGTGCTTGCCATGTCTAATTATAATACGATAACATCGCTCGCCGAATCTCCACTGGATGCAAATCTGATTTACGCCGGTACAGATGATGGTTTACTGCAGGTTACAGAGGATGGCGGCGAAGCTTGGAAGCGAATAGAGTTGGAAGATATAAGGGACGTTCCCTCCACCGCTTTTGTAAACGATATAAAAGCTGACCTATACGATGCCAATACGGTTTATGCTGCCCTTGACAATCATAAATATGGTGATTTTACTCCTTACCTGATTAAAAGCACCGATCGCGGGCGATCATGGGACTCAATCAGCGGCAATCTGCCTGACAGACATTTGGTCTGGAGAGTTGTGCAGGATCATGAAGTACCTGAACTGCTTTTTGCAGCAACCGAATTCGGTATCTTTTTTACACCTGATGGTGGATCCGAATGGATTCAATTGAAGGGTGGTGCACCAACCATATCATTTCGTGATATAGAAATACAACGCTCTCACAATGATATTGTCGGCGGAACATTTGGGCGTGGTATTTTTATTCTGGATGATTATTCTCCATTGAGAAAACTTGACAGTGAAACCCTTTCGGGTAATGCTTTCCTGTTTCAGCCAAGAGATGCTTTTTGGTATATCCCTAAATCGGTTGTCTCTTCACAGGGTGATAATGATTACAGGGCAGACAATCCGCCTTTTGGTGCTGTATTCACCTACTATCTGAAAGAGGCTGTTAAAAGCAAGGAGGCCATGCGAAAAGAAAGGGAAAAAGAAATCGAAGAGGGAGAAGATATACCGTTTCCCGGCTGGGATGCGCTTGAAGAGGAGATCAGGCAAGAAGATCCGTTTGTGAAAATTGTAATCAAAGATAGTGATGGTAATGTGATTAACAGAGTGGAAGGACCTGCCGGAAAAGGACTGCATCGTATAAGCTGGGATTTAAGGCACTCTGCAAAAGGATTTATTGAACCGGACGATGGAGGCTTTGGAGGTAATGGTTTTCTTGTTACACCGGGAACCTATAGTGCAACACTGGTTAAAATAGAAGAAGGTGCCACAGAAACGCTTTCTGACCCGGTGGAGTTTGAAGTCATTCCCCTGAGAGACGGCACGCTTCAGGGAGCAACATATGATGAAATAGCCGCATTCAGGGTAAAGGTAGAAGCTTTCCAGCAGGAGTTGGGTAAAACATCCAGGCTGCTTGAGAAACAGCTCGACAGAATAGAAGCATTTCAAACTGCCCTGAGCCGTGCTGAAAGTGAAGATCCCGATCTTTTTCAGCGAATCCACAATACACGGATGGAATTGCTTGAAATAAATGAAGAGATCAACGGAAGTGAAGCCAAAAATCAGATCGGAGAGAAAAATCCTCCTTCACCGGGTTCCCGGATGTTTACCGGTTTCCGGGCTTTGAACACTACCTACGGTCCTACAAAATTACACAAACGAACAGTGGAAACAGGCATTCGTGAACTTGAAAGCCTGCAAGGAAACCTGAACAAGATCGTTAACACCGTGATGCCTGCCATCGAGCGATCGCTGGGTGCAATTGGCGCACCACCCGTCGAGGATACCGGAAACTAAAACTATTTACCATTTTGATAAAAAACCAAAACATTTACACCGCAAAATTCCTGGAAGAGTGGAAGGAATCAATAAACAAAAGCAGGGAATATGCAGAATACGGCTCTTCCTGGAATGACCCGGTAATACTAAAATTTAACCCGGTTCCTGAACCGTTGCAGGATCAAAACCATACGGGCTATTTTCTGGAACTGAAAAACGGCAAGTGCCATCATCTTCGATTTTCATCAAAAAAGGATGAAGAAAAAGCGGGCATTGTCATCAGCGGTGATGAAAATACCTGGATGGGATTGCTGGCTGAAAAAAAAGATCCGCTTTTCCTGATTATGAAAGGTAACCTTACAATCGAAAAAGGCAGCCTGATGAAAATTGCCGGACAGAGAAAATCCGCTAATGCTCTTCTTAAAGCAGCTGCTTCTCTTTTAACAAACGGTATTAAAAAAGAAAACCAGAAAATAATATACCAGTCAGAAACCAATGGTGAATTCAAGTCCCTTCCAAGAGAATATAAGACAACAAAAAAAGGACTTGACCATGACAGTTTCCCGATGCAGCTGTTTCAAAAATCAAAAAAACTTGGTATATGGAATCCATCTGACATCGAATTTGAAAAAGACCGTGAAGACTGGCGCTCACTTAATGAGACGGAACAGACCGTTTTATTGCATCTGACATCGCTTTTCATGGCCGGAGAAGAGGCAGTAACCCTCGACCTGCTTCCCCTTATCCGAACCGTAGCAATGGAGGGGCGGATTGAGGAGGAGATCTATCTGTCTTCATTCCTGTGGGAAGAGGCAAAGCATACGGAATTCTTTTCGCTTTTTACCCGTCATGTACTTCCATTTCAACCGGATTTAAAGCAATTTCACGGTCCTTCCTACAAAAAGATCTTTTATGATCTTCTGCCTTCCTCTCTGCAAAAGCTGGATGATGACCCATCTTCGGAAAACCAGCTGAGGGCATCTTTCACTTATAATATGCTTGTAGAAGGAACACTTGCAGAAACGGGTTATGTGGCCTATTACCAGATGCTTGAGGAGAATGACCTTCTGCCCGGTATGCGAAAAGGGATTGGGTTGCTGAAAAAAGATGAATCAAGGCATATAGCCTTCGGACTCTATTTCTTGCAGCGAATTTTGACAGAAAATCCGCATCTTCAAAATATCCTTGAAGATGAAATGCCGGATGCCATAGAAGATGTGATTCAATTGATAAATGAATTGTTTGAGCCCTATGACCCAATGCCTTTCGGGCTTGAAAAAGAATGGTTCATCGAATACGCCGGAAAACAGTTTCAGGCCAGGATGCAGAAGTTGTTGAGTTAAAAGTCAATTGATTGAGTAAACTAATTTTACTAGCCTTCATAATAGAGAACATTATTCTTGACATAAGATCAAAATACTCTTTATATTTAAAGTCTAT
>CAZFAJ010000015.1:23800-48595 GCA_964517005.1 uncultured Balneolaceae bacterium
AAAATGGTCCGGTAGTTCAGCTGGTTAGAACGCCTGCCTGTCACGCAGGAGGTCGCGAGTTCGAATCTCGTCCGGATCGCAAAAAGCCGGCTTAATTAATTTTAAGTCGGCTTTTTTTATCGATGCTTTTAACCTCTCTTATGGAATTTAAATTTGAGTATTATTGCTGAAGCAGTACTTCTATAGCACTAACTATTTGCTCACTCTCAGGTTCTGCGTTGCTTCGGAAGCGTTCAACCAAGTGACCATCTTTGTCAATCAGGAACTTCTCAAAATTCCATTTAATATCTCCTGTAAAACTCTGATTTTTTTGTTTGGTAAGGAAATCAAATAACGGGTCTATATCATCTCCCCGAACAGATACTTTTGCAGATAGCGGAAACGTGACACCATAGTTAATCTGGCAAAAACGCATAATTTCATCCTCAGAGCCAGGCTCCTGTCCGCCAAAATTATTTGCAGGAAATCCCAGCACCACAAGCCCATCCTCTTTATACGTTTGATATACTGACTGAAGTGCTTCATACTGTGGCGTATACCCGCACTCTGAAGCTGTATTCACAATCAAAATTACATTTCCTTTGTAAGCCTCAAGATTCAGCGGCTCGCCATCAATTGTTTTTATTTCAAAATCATGAACTGAAGCTTCCTGCCCGCCGTTAATACTCATTATACCTAAAATTGATAATATTGTGATAATGGTTTTCATATTTTTTTACCTTAGTTGAATTACATAACCTGAACCTTGCCCATATTCATTCCACATGCTCAAACATATAAAAATTTCTCCATTCCTATTTTTGCTGCTTTACATTCTATTTGCTTCTCCATCTTGTGTTCAAGCTCAGATGTTTTCAATCGGTGATACTGAGGAGAGGGCGGTTCGGCCACCCGGATTTTTTTCAATGATTGGGATAAGCCTTGATTTTGCTGATTTCTCTTTTGAAGGATCAGGCCTGCCTGACAGAGACAGGCTTGACTTCACTGATAATGTTTTAAATTTCAAATTTGAAGTTCCCGGTGTTGATATTAATATCGGTTTAGGTGGTTCTGCCACAGGCATGAGTGATAACAGCTATGTAAATTTAAGAGGCCTTTTATACAACAATTTTAATATCGCCCGCTCATCTTCATTCAGAATCGGAATCCCGCTGCAAATCTCAACCGATTTTACCAGGGTAAATGGTGATATAACTGATTTTGAATTTGAACAAACTTCATTTTCCTTTGGATCAGGTATCAGTTCCGCTTTTAGATTAACAGATAGATTACAATTAACAGGGCGATTTACTCCAAATGTGGGATTCAGTGCTTCAAGAGGCGCTTTTTTTGGCGGCACTCTTTACTCAATGCAGGGTATACTCAGATTTGTTATCGATGATTTTTTTGGAAACAACGGTCTTGCCATCGGGTATGATTTTGATTTCAGAGATTATGACGTGGATGATGATCGTTTTGATAATCGCTATATTGGCCATGGAATAACAATTGGATATATCTTTTAACTACAGAGGATGAAGACAGAAAAATTACTGCTCGAGTTTGAAGCACTTTGTGAACAGTGTGGTTACGAAGTCCGTAAAGAGAGAGGCACATTCAGAGGAGACCAATGTGTGATTGAAGGTGATAAATTGATTGTTATCAATAAAAATAAGCCGGCTGAGTCACAGGCGGGGATACTTGCCCGGGTCCTGCAGTCAGCTGAACTGGATGATCTTTACGTGAAGCCGGTGGTTCGAAAACATCTTAAGGAATTCTGGGACAGAATTGATAGTTTTGAAAATGAATAAATGTATCATTAATCTGTTTCACAAAATTATATGCTGATTACTTTTTTGGGTACCGGCACTTCAATGGGTGTTCCGGTCGCTGGTGGATTTGGAGAAGAGTTTCTGGATGGAGACCCCAGAAATGAAAGGTATCGCTGTTCGGTGTGGGTTCAAACTGAAAACCTGTCCATCGTTATAGATACCGGTCCTGAATTTCGTCTTCAGACAATAAGATCAGGAATTAAGCATATCGATCTGCTGCTGGTTACACATGAGCACATGGATCATATCGCCGGGCTGGATGATGTCAGATCTTTCAATTACGCACAAAAAGATTCTATTCCTCTCTATAGCACACCTAAAGGAATTGATTCTATAAGGTCCCGGTTCGATTATCTGTTTGGTAAAAACAAGTATCCCGGTTCAGCAAGTTTTGAACTGAACGTTATAGACAAACCCCTGGAATTTGGAAATGATACAATCACCCACTTGCCCGTATCACATGGCAATGTTTTGGTTTATGGTTACAGGATTAATGATTTTTCCTATGTAACGGATGTGAAAAGCATCCCGGAAGAAACAAAGGAACTGATCAGAGGATCTGAAGTATTGGTGCTAAGCGGACTGCGATGGGAACCATCCCACCCAACCCATCTTACCATTCCCGAAGCTGTTGAATTGGCAGATGAGCTCCATATCCCAAAAACCTATCTTGTGCATATGAACTCATATGTAAATCATGGTGAAACCAATAAAATGCTTCCATCTCATGTTCGTCTTGCTTATGATATGCTTGAACTAAGCATTTAAACCAAATTTAGCGTTTCTGCCAACTACCACTACTGATTAAAATACTCAACTGCTTTTTTCACTTCCTGGGCTTTTTCGAGGCTGCATACCAATATTCCATATTCGGTTTCAACTACGGCAACATTATCTATCCCAATTATAGAAACCGGTTTATGGCTGTCGCACTGAATCAGGTTCCCTTCTGAATTCTTAATAAATACATGTCTTGCTTTCAGGGCGTTTAAACTCTTGTCTTTGTCAGACAAATCATAAACAGCTTTCCAGCTTCCCACATCATTCCAGTCAAATTCTCCCGGCACCACCCGGACATTTTCTGATTTTTCCATAATTCCATAATCAACTGATATGGATGGACACGCCTGATAAAATTGATCAATCTCTTTATCTATATGATCGGAAGACGATAGCTTTTCCGTAAGTTTGAACACTTCAGGTAAATATTTCTTGAAAGCATTCAGTATTACGGATGTTTTCCAGACAAACATTCCGCTGTTCCAGAGATAGTCGCCGGATTCAATAAAACGATTTGCCTTTTCAAGATCAGGTTTCTCTGTAAATTGTTTCACTCCATATACAGCTTCACCCAATATTTCAGAATTATCATTTTTATCAAAATTAATATATCCATATCCGGTTTCAGGGTGTGTGGGTTTAATCCCGATGGTAACCAGGCACTCTTCCTTAACAGCCGTTTCCGCTGCACGCTTCAGAATTTCTCTGAAACGACCCGGCTTTGTAATATGGTGATCTGCCGGCAGTACTGCCATAACAGATTCAGGGTCTTTTTTATGAAGTATAGCTGCAGCAGCTGCAACGCAGGGGGCTGTATTTTTAGCTACTTTTTCACCAATAATCATATCATCAGGCAATTCCGGTAGCTGGGTTCTAACAATCCCGACATAATCTGAGTTGGTGACAACCATACATGAATCTAAATCGACGAACCCCTCCAGGCGATTGACAGTTGCCTGTATCATTGTTTCATCCCCGAATAGTTTGAGAAACTGTTTGGGCATTTCTCTTGTGCTTTTTGGCCAAAACCGCGATCCAACTCCCCCGGCCATGATTACTGCATATGTCATTTGAATATCCTTTTTGAGTTAATAATATTTTTAAATACTATGTTTTAACTGGAAAATACTCCGATTTTGTCAGGGTAAAACTAAACGCTGAACCTTTATTTGGTTCACTTTGAATAGTAATTTTTTCTCCATGGGCTTCCATAATATGCTTTACGATCGAAAGTCCCAATCCTGTTCCCCCTTTTTCACGTGATCTTGATTTATCAACTCTGAAAAATCTTTCGGTTACCCTTGACAGGTCTTTAGAATCAATACCTATGCCGGTATCCCTCACCTCAACAACAACTTTATCAGGTTCATCAGGATGTTGATGAGCGCCGATTTCTACATGACCGCCGGGGCGGTTATACTTGATTCCATTTTCAATGAGATTGATTAAAACCTGCCTGATTTGATTGCGGTCAACCCTAACCTGAAGATTTTTGTCAAAGTTTTTAACATGTATATCTACATTTTCTTTTTGAGCCTTATACTGAAGGCTTTCTACTACATCTGAAACAATCTCCCACAAGTAGATATCCTGCAGACTCGATTTCAGTTCACCGGTTTCAAGTTTTGATATCTCCATCAAATCTTTCGTCAGATAGATTAATCGATTTACATTCCTCATGGTTTTATTTAAAAAAACCCTGTTTACCTCATTGTCTTCCAATGCACCGTTCAAAAGTGTTTCAACAAAACCCTGAATAGCAAAAATCGGTGTTTTCAATTCATGGGATATGTCGCCGATAAATTCTTTCCTGTAATTCTCAATCTTGTTCAATCTCTGAATCTCTCTTTCAACTGTTCTGCTTGCCCTTACAGCTTGTTTTACTACATAGTCGAGCTCGTCTTTTTGCTCATCATTCAGATTTGCATAGTCTTCAAATCTTTTTTTAGTGATATTTTTAGTAATTTTTTTGAGAGAGTTGAGCCTGTCGTAGTGAATGCGATAACTGGCAACATAAACTGCAGTAGCTATCAGTACAGCTCCCGTTACAGACATGATTAAATTTGACAGCGGAGTGGCGCTTGAAAACAGAATATTAAGCAACAGTATGATTACAGCTGACAAAACTGCTGTAATTCCTGCTATACGGAAAGAAAGTGAAGAGAAATATTTTCTTTTAGATAAATCAGAATTCATTCTTTAAATCTGTAACCGACTCCTTTCACTGTTTCAATGTAATGATCACCAAGCTTTTCCCTGATTTTTCTGACATGCACATCCACGGTTCTGTCAACAACATAAACGTTATCTCCCCAAACTTTATTCAACAGTTTCTGGCGATCTAAAACTCTCCCTTTTCTGCTTGCAAGATAATACAACAATTCAAACTCTTTACGGGGCAATTGAAATTCTTCATCGCCTTTCGTTACAATATACCGGTCTTTATCAATTTCAAGATCATGAACCTGCAGCTTGTTAATTTTTTCTTCTGTTTCATCAAATCTCCTCAATACAGCTTTTATTCTTGAAATCAGTTTCGTTGTGCTGATCGGCTTGGTGATATAATCATCACCGCCTTTATTCAAGCCTTCCACCTCTGTTTTTTCATCACCCCGGGCAGTCAGAAAAATAATAGGAATCTGTTTTAGTTTTGGATCCTTTTTCATTAAATCACAAACTTCAATACCATCCATCTTTGGCATCATTATATCCAGCAGTACAAGATCCGGATTGTGCTCTTTGGCCATCTGAATACCATCTTCACCATTCTCCGCTTTCAGAACATCGAACCCCTCCTTTCGTAAATTATACTCTATAAGATCCAGTAAATCCTTTTCGTCATCTACAACCAGTATTGTTTTTTTACTCACTTTAAAGACAAAATTTAATTTTGGTTAATAATCTAACATAGTACTAACGATATAAGTGAATAGAAAATATAATGGTATTAAGAAATCATTACCTGTTCAGGTTTGCCAAAGCTTTTTTAACCAGAGAAGACACTCCTTCACTTTTATCTGAATCATTTAGCTTCGTCACTGCTTTTTCAGCATCCTTTTTCTTAAAGCCGAGCGCTTCCAGGGCAGAGATGGCTTCTTCCCTGATATTTAAGGAAACAGTATCCCCTGTTTCAGAAACAGCTACAGAATCAAGTCCTTCAAAAAGTTTATCCTTCAGTTCCAGCACCATGCGTTCCGCTGTCTTTTTGCCAATGCCTGGAATGCGTGACAATGCTGCGATATCATTCTGCACAATTGCTTCAATAAGTGTAACAGCAGGCATTCCCGAAAGAATTGTCAATCCTGATTTAGGCCCGATTCCCTTTACTGTTATTAATTTTTCAAAAAGATTTTTCTCTTTTTGAGACCAAAATCCAAAAAGCCTCTGATCATTTTCAGTGAAATGATGATGAACAAGCAATTTAATCTTAGTACCTGCGGAAGGTAAATTTGCGAGTGTCTGATTTGATATCTCAAGGCGATATCCAATTCCGCCGATATCAATCACTGCAAGACCATCCGATTTATCTGCCAGTTTTCCCTCTAAATATGCAATCATCTGAAATTATTTCCCCTTTACACGTTCCGGATTATCGGCAACAAACGCAGACCAGCTCGATTTTCTGTTGTTCTGGTGCATTTTCCTGGAACCTGAAAGCTTAGCCGTACTGCCAAGATATGTATAGTGACACCAGGCCACAGCGAGGGCATCTGTTGCATCTGTTTGCAATTTTTTGATATCGGTTCCGACAATTTTATCAAGCATATATGCAACCTGCTCTTTACTCGCGTTGCCATTTCCTGTGATGGATTTTTTCACTTTCTTCGGATAGTATTCCGCAATCTCTATCCCCTGATTTGTAATGGCCAGCAGAGCAGCTGCCTGCGCCCTTCCCAGTTTTAGCATAGCCAGAGGATCTACACCATAAATTGGTGTTTCAACAGCACAGGTAGTAGGCTTTTCAGTTTTGATCAGATCGGATATCTTCTCAAAAATCATCTGGAGCCTTTTCGTATGATCATCTTCCTTATACAGGTGAAGTACATCACACTCATCAACTGTAAACACTCCATTTTTTTCAGAAAGAATGGCATAACCCGTATGCCGCGAGCCCGGATCGATACCTAAAATTTTATGTGCCATAAGATCGGCTTAAGCGTGTAAATTTCCCGTTTGCCGGGTATATCATAAACTACTCTTCATTTGCGTAAAGTCTTGCCAGTCCTTCTATCATCTCCTCAGAGATGCCGGAGGTTACAAATCCACCGTCATGATAGAGGTTTTGCATGGTAACTTTTTTTGTAAGATCAGAAAAGAGCGTTACACAGTAGTCAGCGCATTCATTAGCAGTGGGATTGCCCATTGGTGCAATTTTATCTGCAAACGTATACATCCCGTCAAAACCTTTAATACCGGAGCCTGCAGATGTTTTGGTTGGAGCCTGTGAAACCGTATTCACGCGTATTCCTCTCTCTGCAAGTCTGCTGCCATAATTTCTTGCAATACTTTCAAGCAGTGCTTTGGCATCATTCATGTCGGTATATTTGGAAAAGATCCGCTGAGCTCCGATGTAAGTTAGCGCAATTACACTTCCACCATCATTAAGTATTCCGGCTTTGTCTGCATGATTTAAAATTTTATGCAGTGAAATGGCTGAAATATCAAGCGTCTGATTATACCAATTGTACTCTATATCGGTATATTTTTTGTTTTTCCGGATATTTGGGGACATTCCGATTGCATGCAAAATAAAATCAATTCCGCCGTGTTCTTCTTTAACATTTTTCATCAGCTCTGCCACATTCTCCTCATCGCTTACGTCGCAGGGAAATATCTTCGAATTCGTTTCTTCGGCAAGCTTATCGAGCGCGCCCAGCCGAAGGGCTATAGGTGCATTTGAAAGTGAAAAATGAGCACCTTCGCGGTGACAGGCCAGCGCAATACGCCACGCGATACTTCTTTCATCGAGTGCGCCAAAAATAATCCCCTTCTTTCCTTTTAGCAATCCAAAACCTTTCCGATCAGACATATGTATAACTATTTCTTTGCGTTGTATTTATAAGTTTACAGCTGAAAATAACACCTTAGCCGGTGACATTGAAATGCAAAAAGATGCTTTTTTTGAAGATATTCAAAAATTATCCACATTCTATGTTGATAAGACAATTATATGTCCGTATTTTTTGTGACTTTGCAACATGCGAAAAAGCTATAGTAAGAAATTATGTTTGAAGATCTCTCATCAAAACTTGAAAAAGCGGTTCAGTCCCTGAAGGGCGAATCCAGGATCAGTGATGTAAATATTGCTGAGACCGTGCGTGAGATTCGCCGCGCTTTGCTGGATGCCGATGTAAATCTTGAAGTTACCCGAAGTTTTACTGAAAAGATAAAAGAGAAAGCTCTTGGCGAAGATGTATTGAAGAGTGTAAATCCGGGACAGCAGTTTACAAAAATCGTGTTTGATGAACTTGTAAACATTCTTGGAGAGGAACGAACCGATTTAAATGTCTCCTCAAAGCCCCCAACAGTAATTCTTATAGCAGGCCTTCAGGGCTCAGGTAAAACCACATTTGTCGCTAAGCTTGCCAGGTATCTTAAAAAGGAAAATAACAGGAATCCGATTCTCGCAGCAGCGGATGTGTACAGGCCCGCTGCTATTGATCAGTTGAAAACACTTGCTTCACAAATAGATGTTCCGGTTTATTCAATCGAACAGAAAGATCCGGTCCGGGTCGCACGGGAAGCTGTTTCCATGGCAAAAAGTCTTGCTCTCGACACTGTAATTATTGATACGGCGGGCCGGATGCATGTTGATGAAAAGATGATGAATGAGGTTGCGGAAATTAAAAAAGCTGTTTCCCCGGATGAAATACTTTTTGTAGTTGATTCAATGACCGGCCAGGATGCTGTCAATACCGCAAAGGCTTTCAATGAGAAAATTGATTATCACGGAGTAGTATTAACCAAGCTTGACGGTGATACGAGAGGCGGTGCTGCCCTGTCCATTAAGACAGTGGTTCAAAAACCCATAAAATTTGTAAGCACCGGTGAAAAGCTTGATGCTCTATCTCCTTTCTATCCTGATCGCATGGCACAGCGAATTTTGGGTATGGGTGATGTGGTTTCTCTCGTAGAAAAAGCACAGCATGAATATGATGAAGAGCAAGCTCAAAAACTTCAGAAAAAGATACGGTCTGACAAATTTGACCTGGAAGATTTTCTGGAGCAGATTCAGAAGATTAAAAAGATGGGGGATTTTACAGACCTGGTAAGCATGATTCCGGGTGCTGAAAAACAACTCAAAGACAAAGATATTGACGAAGATGCTTTCAAGCCGATTGAGGCCATTATCTATTCGATGACACCGGAAGAAAGGAAAAATCCGGATCTGCTTAATGGAAGCCGGCGGCGAAGAATTGCAAAAGGATCAGGCACAACTGTTCGTGAAATTAATGATTTAATGAAACAGTTCGACCAGATGAAAAAAATGATGAAGACAATGTCAAAAATGGGCAAGATGGGCCGCGCTATGCAAGGACTGAAAAACCTTCCCATTGGACGATAAATACCGATTGATATAAAACAAAAATACACAGGAGTAAATCATTGATTAAATTACGCTTACAACGAAGAGGGCGAAAAAAAAGGCCTTTTTATCACATAGTAGTAGCCGATAGCCGGTCGCCGCGTGACGGACGCATTATTGAACGGGTTGGCCGTTTTGATAATGTCAGTGAAAAAAAAGAACTGACATTTGACGAAGATCGAATTATACACTGGCTTAAAATTGGAGCCCGCCCTTCAGAAACTGTTCGCAGTCTTCTTAAATCAGAAGGCATCCTCTATAAAATGCATCTTATCCGATGGGGCAAAACCGATGAAGAGATAGAAGCGGCCCTTGAAGAGTGGAAAAGCCAGCGGGGCGTTACTGAGGCCGAAACTGAAAAAGCTTCGCGAAAAGAGCGTGAAAAAGAGTTGTTGAAAGCTGAAGAAAAGGAGTACAAGAAACAGCTTGAACAAAAAGCTGCTGAAGCTGCTGCTGCTCTCGAGAAAGAGAAAGAAGAAAAAGAGAAAAAAGCTGCGGAAGAGGCAAAAGCTGAAGAAGCTAAGGCAGAGACAGAAACTGAATCAACTGCTGAAACTGAAACAGAAGCAAAGACGGAAGAGAAGCCGGAAGAAAAAACTTCAACGGCTCCTGAAGCAAAAAGTGAAAAAGCAGAGCAAGCTGAAAAACCCGCTGAGGTAAAAGAGGAGCTTTCTGCTGAAGATGAAGAAAAACCGGAAGAGAAAGATCAGGAAGCTTCTGAATTAAAAAGTGAAGAAACTGAAGAAACTGAAAAACCGGTTGAAGTTAAAAAAGAGCTTCCCACCGAAGCAGAAGTAAAACCGGAAGAAGCAGAAACTAAGGATGAAGAAAAAGAAGAAATAGCTGAACCCGAAGCGAAAAAAACTGAGGAAGCTGAAGAAGAAACCGCTTCATCCGTAGATATGAATGCAAACGAAGCCATTGAACACATAAAAAATACACCTCTTGATCAGCTCGAAGGATTTGTCGGTGAGGATGAGGAACGTGTAACTGTACTTCGTGCGTGGGAAAGCAAACAGTCTGAAAAAGAATAAATATTTGAACCGGTATGGCTATACCAGCTGACAACCGGTTTATTGAAGTTGCCCGTTTCGGCAGGGCTCATGGCCTTGAGGGTGAGTTAAAAGTATTGCCGAATGATCTATTTGATGTATCGCTGATTAAGGAAAACCGGATTATTCGCTATTTGAATAAAAGAAATGATCTTATTCCGGCCCGTGTAACTAATTTCAGGGTCGAATCAAAAGCAAATCAGCAAACGTTCTTTGTAAAACTTGATGTGATCAAAAACCGGAATGAAGCCGACGCATTCACCGGAAAAGCTCTTTTTGCTGAAAAATCTGAAATACCCGATTCTGAATCAGAAAATGGCGTTAATATTATCGATTTTGTATTACAGTATAAAGCTGACAAAATAGGAAGAGTAACAGATCTGTTCGAAAATCCCGCCCATTTTATTATTGAGGCTAATACGGAATATGGTATTCTTCTAATTCCATGGGTTGATGAATTCATCGATTCAATTGATACCGATAAACAAACGATCGTGTGTAAAAATCTTAACCAGTTTATTGATGAATAAGAATTGATGCGTATCGATATTATATCAGCAGTTCCGGATCTCTTGCAAAGTCCGCTGAACCACAGTATCATCGGCCGGGCCAAAAAAGAGAATATTGTCAATATACAGATTCATGATCTGCGGGATTATACAGAAGATAAGCATAGAAAAATTGATGACTATCCTTATGGCGGCGGACCCGGCATGGTATTAACACCGCAACCTATTTTTTCCTGTATAGAAAAATTGCTAAAAGAAAGAAGTTATGATGAGGTCATTTTTACCGCACCCGATGGAGAAATCTTTGATCAAAAGTCGGCAAACGGGCTATCAGTTAAAAAAAACATTATCATTTTGTGTGGCCATTATAAAGGAGTTGATCAGCGGGTAAGAGATTCACTGATTACCAGGGAGTATTCGATTGGTAATTATGTTTTATCCGGTGGTGAACTTCCGGCGCTTGTTATAACAGATGCTATTATTCGCCTGTTACCGGGATCTCTTGGAGATTCCGAAAGTGCGTTGACTGATACTTTTCAGGATAAGCTGCTTGAAGGGCCGGTTTATACACGGCCGGCTGATTTCAGAAAAATGAAAGTTCCTGAAATTTTACTATCCGGTGATCATAAAAAAGTTAAAAATTGGAAATTTGAAAAATCTGTTGAATGGACACGTAAAAAACGTCCTGAATTATTTAAAAAGTATAAAAACGAATCATAAAGATCCCTTAAGGTAAAAACTATGGATAAATTAAAATTAATAGAACAGACAGTCGTACACGACAATATCCCCGCATTTACTGCCGGCGATACTATTAATGTGCATTATCGTGTGCGTGAAGGTGAAAAAGAACGCATTCAGCAATATCAGGGTGTTGTATTAAACGATAGGGGTAGTGGTGCAAATAAAACTATTACTGTTCGAAAAATGTCCGGAAATATTGGTGTGGAAAGAATTTTTCCTCTCTACTCTCCTTTTATAGCAAAAATAGAAGTTAAGAAAAGAGGGAATGTACGCCGCGCAAAAATGTTCTATCTTCGTGAAAGAACCGGAAAATCTGCCCGTATCCGGGAAAAAGATACACGTAACAAGGGATTACAAAAGTAATTATTACTTAGTGTATATATTCGTACTACATTCTTATACAGCATCAATTAATAGTATTTGAATTCAGTGCAGTTATATCAAAATTAGAACCATTTTGAAAAATAATCTGGTATGATATTAATACTATTTGGGCCTCCGGGCGCCGGAAAGGGAACACAAGCTTCTCTAATTTCAGATCACTATAATATTCCCCATCTTTCTACAGGTAATATTTTCAGATCTGCCATTAAAAATGAAACATCTCTCGGAAAGCAGGTAAAATCCATTATGGATGCCGGTAAACTGGTTCCTGATGAAACTGTTGTAGCACTCGTGGAAGAGGAAATAAAAAAAGAAAAATACCTAAACGGTTATATTCTTGATGGTTTTCCTAGAACTGTAAATCAGGCTTCTTCATTTGATCAAATTCTTGAAGATAAAAGTGAATCCGTTGATCTCTTTATCACTCTTACCGTACCTGAAGAAGAGCTCATCAAAAGAATTCTGTCACGGGGTGAAGGCAGAAGCGACGATACTGAAGAAAAAATAAAAACCCGCCTGGAAGTTTATGAAAAAGAGACCCGGCCGGTCAGGGATTATTATAAAAAGAAAAATCTTGTAGAAGAGATTAATGGTGTGGGCGATGTTCAGGAAATCTTTCAGCGGATTATATCCAAGGTTGATTTATACACCGGTTGAAAGCTTTATCTAAGGTAATCCCGATTGATAGTCAAGTATTTTAAGTATTGTACTGCTTACATCTGTTATTGATTCTGCCGTGGTATTACAGTCCCGGTGCGCACCTGAAATAATCAATGGAACCGGATTTCGGGTATGTGTTTTAATATCAAGATTTTCCAGATTCCCATGGTCACTGCTTATCACAAGAACCTGGTCTTCTTTTTTCTCTTCATTTAAGTGAAACAAAAACCGGTCGAGCTTTTCAAGAACTTCCACAGCATATGTTTTACTTTTTTTATGCCCTGCTTTATCAGTTAGATAGTATTCATATAACACAAAATCATACTCCTCTGCTACTTTCAGTATCCGGTCCGCTGCATTTTCAGATGTAATTTCTGGTACATTAAGATCAAGCATCTCTCTCCATGTCTCCTGCGTTATACCGGCTGTTAATGCCCTTTCTTCAATTAAATCATCCAGGCGATTCAGTCGAAGCCCGGCTGATTTTACCATTAGTGTTGTACAGCTCCATCGATTTCTCTTTTCCGATTTTTTAAAAAAAATATCCGGATATGCATTCATGAAATAAGATTTATATCCCTTTGAAAGGACTTTATGAAAAATACTTCCATTTTCAAGATGTGGTCTTATTTTTGAATGCGGATAAGGCCCGAAATGCCGGCCTACTATTTTAGAAGCATTTATACCGGTAAAAAGTGAAGTTTGTCCGGTACCGCTTTGAGGCAGCCCTTCCACATCAAGATTAGCATCAATTTTGATATGAGTAAGATCCTGAGTTCTTATTTCCCGGAATTTATTGGTTAAACCTGATCCATTACTGATACCTTTAAAAAAAGAGAGCTTTTGATTGGTAAAAGGATTCTTTTTTTTATCCTCACCATATCCTATTCCATCTATAAAAATAAAAATAACAGACATACTACTTTTCAAGAATTATGGTAACAGGTCCGCTGTTAACCAGTTGAACGTCCATCATAGCTGCAAATTTACCTGACTCTGTTTTCAGGCCGGACTCCTTGAAAATATTAATCATTCTTTTATACATTGGCTCTGCTATACCGGGCGGAGCTGCATCAATAAAACTTGGACGTGTACCCTTTTTTACATTTCCGTATAGAGTAAATTGTGAAATAACCAATAAACTTCCATCAACATCATGGACCGATTTGTTCATTTTCCCTTCATTATCTTCAAAAATTCTAAGTTTTGTAATCTTGTTACATACCCATTTCAAATCTTCATCCGTGTCATCTTTATGAAAGCCGGCAAGCAGTAAAAGTCCTTTACCTATTTTACCAATCACCTCATTATTTACTCTCACAGATGCGCTGGTAACGCGCTGAATAACAATTTTCATGTGTGAATATCTTTGTTAATAATTATCTGTAAGATGTGAATTAAACAGATAACGAGAAAATTCAGAATGTAATCCACATTCATTAACAGAAAAGATTAGCTATTAACAAATCATCACTACACCTTCACTCTGTCTAAAATATTTTTATTCTTAATGTCTGAAACATGTGTAAGTGTTAATTAGTGATAAATAAAAACTGATTGTTATTGATTTTATTAGACTTACTATTCACAAATTTGTTAACAATAACTATATAGCAAAAAGAACGATGTTTATATAATAGTTATAAACATATCCACAGACACCTACTACAAATAACAAAAAAAATAAATTTATTAATCACAGTTATTTCCTGTGGATAATTAAAAAAGAATAAATCTGTAAATGGATCTGTAAAGTCTCTATATTGAATCAATCAAACATTATAAAAAGGTACTCGTGAGTAAGAAGGAAATTACATATAAAGATTCAGGTGTAGATATTGAAGCAGGTGAAACACTTGTTCAAAACATAAAAGAAGTAGTAAAAGAGACTCACACGCCATCAGTTCTCTCGAACATTGGCGGTTTCGGAGCTCTTTTTAAACCTGATCTGTCAGATTATAAAAAACCTGTACTTGTAAGCAGTGTGGATGGCGTTGGAACAAAATTAATCGTTGCGTTTAAGGCCGGGAAATATGATACCATTGGCCAGGATCTTGTAAATCATTGTGTGAACGATATAGCTGTATGCGGAGCAACTCCCCTCTTTTTTATGGACTACTTTTCGACAGGAAAATTAAATCAGCAAATTGCTTTTGATGTTATAAAAGGATTTTCAATAGCATGTAAAGAGAATGGTGTTGCTTTAATTGGCGGTGAAACAGCAGAAATGCCAGATATCTATAAAGAAGGTGAATTCGACCTTGCAGGGACAATCGTTGGAATTGCAGATCAAGATAAACTTATTAACGGAAATAATATTCATCGGGATAACTTGATTATTGGTTTCAAAAGCAACGGCCTTCATACCAATGGTTTTTCACTGGCCAGAAAGGTATTATTCAGTGAATATAAACCGGATGACTATATTGATTCACTTAATATGTCACTTTCTGAAAGCTTATTACAAATCCATAAATCTTATTTTAATATCATATCAAAATTAAAGGATATTGAGGGTGTTAACGGATTTTCCCATATAACCGGTGGCGGAATTATTGGAAACACACAGAGAATTTTACCGGAAGGGATGAATATTAAAATAGACTGGGGGAGCTGGAACCGTCCGGAAATATTTAAATTGATTCAAAAAACAGGTAACGTACCTGAAAAAGATATGAGAAAAACATTTAACCTTGGTATCGGGCTTGCTGCAGTGATTCATAAAAATTCCCTGAATGAAGTAACTGAGATATTAAAAAACCTGAATGAAGAGTTTTTCACAATTGGGACCATTGCGTAGAACAAGAATTTGAATTTAACTTACAAAACCATGCCTAAGGTAAAATTGATTAAAATAGCACACGGACGAAGCGGCGATAAAGGAAATGGAAGTAATGCAGGTATTATTGCACGTCATCCTGATATATACCCGTTTTTGAAAGAAAATCTAACGGAAGAAAGGGTTAAGGATCATATGAAACACATATGCAAAGGAAAAGTTGAGAGATTTGAGATGCCAAATATAGGGGCTTTAAATTTTATTTTATATGAAAGCCTTGGAGGTGGTGGTACAGTTTCTTTAAAACTTGATGCCCAGGGAAAGACACACGCCTCTACTCTTCTGAGAATGGATATTGAAGTACCCGAAGAGCTATTGAAGCAGGTTTAGCATAATTTTAAAAAGATATTTAAAATTCTTAAAAAAGGACTCTACACTTCTTCTTCAATAAATCTTACCGGTATATCAACCTGTGTTTGATTCCATGATAGTGTCATGATAGTTTCCATGCCCGAAACTTCAGTAAATGTGATTGTAAAAGATTCAACTACAGTTTCAGAATATTTTGTTGGTACTTCAAAACGCAGATAATCATTAGTTTCATCATAATTAAAAGCGCCCCACTGCCCTAATTCGTTATTCAGAATGATCGTCCATTTATCTTCTTCAGGGATTGAAAAAAGAGAATAAGTACCGGCTTCAACTAAATTTCCATTCATTTCAATATTCCCGGTGAGTGTTATCTCAGTTGCTTCATTTGCACCTGTGCGCCATACTTCACTATATGGAACAAGATTGCCAAAAATTTCTCTACCTCTTTTATGAGGTTGTCCGTAAACCACTTTTATATAGGTATTACCCAATTGAACGGCACTAATGGCTATTGGACTTTTACGGGCATTTTCGGTCGTTGAATCGGATTGGTTTGTGCATGAAAGCAGTAGAGCAAAACAGATCAGAATAAGCGATAAATATTTAATCATTATAAGATATTTTTTTTAGAAAGTTCCAAACATGAATGTATAATCATTTCTTGAAGGTTCAAATCCGAAAGATAAACCAATATCTATCGAAAGGTTTGATATACGAAAACGGCTTCGAATTCCCGTACCTAAAATGGTTCTGGATCTCTCTGATATCAGAGAGAATGAATTATTACTCAGATCATTAACTGTTTGAGAAAATAGAACAAGATAGATGTTAGACAGGTAGAGTGGTAATAAAAATCCACCGTCATCAGGATGAGTTAACGGAATAGTATACCTGGCAGACAAAAAAGACATTTTTTTTGATTCTGTAAAGATTGATCCGGAAAAGGAATCGGAGACCAAATCCTGATTGTTAAACTGGGGCAACTCAGTTTGTGTCAGAAATTCGAAACCAAGCCTCAGTGATTGATTTGAATTTTTCAAAAAGGAAGCAAATGTAAAAATTCCACCTCTCAAACCCTTTCGATCTGAAAAACGGCCCTGAAAATCAGTGTTGTCTGATTTAAAATTAAAATCAGATCCATTTAGGTCAACTTCGGATTGTGCGTAAACAATCCAACCTGCATTTGGCTGAATATTTCTAATAAATTGTCTCAATCTATAATTGAAAGTAACCGTGAGACCTGCTGAATGTATATTACTGAAATCAGACAGGGAGGTTGAATTGAGCTGAAAAAATTTAAGCTGGGTAAACTCATATTTTGGACGAATTGTAACGGATGAAAAACGAGCATTTCTTTCCAGAAGAAACCGAAACGGAAAACTTACTTCAAACTCCCGGTTTTCAAGCATAAAATTAAAGACCTGATCTTCTCCATTTTCTCCATCCATTATGAATGAAGGAAACTGTGGTTCGCTTTGCAGTGATAGACTGAAACCCGGAAAAATTCCCGAATATTGATAGTTAAGTTCATACCAGAGACGGTTTTGTGCACGGGTAATTTCCATTGAATATCTGTTTTTAGCCAGATCATCCGTACTGTAAAAACGCAGCCCTTTTTGTGTGGCATCACCATTGTTTTTAATAATTGGGGTCCATAGACGAGGTTTTAACCATCCAATTCCTGTATGATATGATTCTGAGGTCCAATTGGTTGTATCAGGTAGTTCTTTACGGTTCATCAATGGCCTCCTCATCCGGGTTTCCGTTAAATTTGACAATTGCCAATCGGCCGGGTCGATTGGTTTACTGAAGTAGTTATCCTTCGTAAGAATAGCCGGGTGGTTTTCATTCCGTATCTGACGTATGTAAACAATCTTATCACCGGCGGGTGAATAGGATGCTTCCATAGCGTTGAAAAGAGAATTTGTTACCTGAATTACAGATTTCTTGTTGTGATCATACTCATAAATATTCATTACACCTGTATGATCAGAAGTAAATAGCAGGTTCGGTTTTTTTGAATGCCAGGCCGGATCGAAGACAGATCCATTATCAAATACGATTGCAGGATTCTTTTCATAAAATGACTCAATATTCCCGGTATTAATAATCCAGATACCCTGAATACCTGCTTTTTTAGCAAGAATTGCGGCAAGTTCCGGTATTGCAGGGTGAATTGCTATTTCCTGAACAGAATAGCCCGCAGGAAGGGTTGCTTCAGATAAAACAGAACCACTCTTTTTATCCAGTAAAACCGGTTTGTTTTCAAAATTATCAGTTTGAAGTGCGTACAATGAGTTGTTGTAAACTTCAGGAGAAAATACTCTTTTTTGATCTGTAATACGGTTGATTTTACCTGATTCTATATCCAGTCTAAACAGATCAGCTCTGAATGTATTATCAAAATATAGGTCGGTTTTATACCGGGCAAAGTAAATTATCTTTTCTTTTCGGTCGTATGAATACTTAAAATCCTCAACAAGAACCACTTCCTTTAAAAGTGATGATTTTTGTTCGTTAAGATCATAAATATAAAAGCCTGTAGCTGAATGATATGATCGCTGATAAAAGAGAACACGGCTTTCATCTAAAAAAAGAGGCCTTCTGGACTGTAACCCTTTATCCGGTTTGTTAAAAAGGATGGATTTGGAATCTGTGTCATTTTGAACAGAACTCCTGCGATCCTGTTCTTTTTGATTCATTTCCAAACTGAATTTTCGATAAAGCCCGGAGGGATAGTCACCGGTTTTCTGGCGGAGGGCAAATCCAAATCCAAGAAATGGCCAGCGATAGTGATGGCTGATAGATTCTTTTACGATATCCTCACCCTCATTTTCCAGAAGCCAGTGTGTAAAATGGTAACCGCCGTTATAGTGACGGTCGAATGGAAATGAAAAATCAGATGATTGTACAAGCTGACCCATTGACCATTCGCTATTCGTACCAAGTAACGATTGAAACTGATTTGTAAAGAAAGGGTAGTTGCCCCTGCCTGCTCCGGGTACATGGTTGTGGCTTTCATATTCTACAGCGATACCTTCGAGAATACCAAATGGTGCCGCAGAGTGAATAGAACGGCGAATATCAGGAGAAAAAAGGCCGGCAAGATTTGTCAGTGAGGGTGTTTTTGAATTGAAATGCAAGGCATGAACCAATTCATGCGGAACTACAGTTTCAAGCCAGTCGCCCGATCTCGGATTCATATTTTTTCCTTTAATCGGAGCAAGTTCAATCTCGGACCTGAAGTTCAGCGGATCCACAAACCCGTTCGAACGATCATTTTCTCCGTTAATGATCACTCGGAAACTATTCAGTTCCCCGCCAGTAAGAGCAGAGATATCATCGTACTCACTTTCGAGAATGGAAGCAGTTCTGTAGGCTGCATCTTTTACTAATGCGGGATAAATAATTTTAAAATGATTTGTGTAGAGTACTTGCCAGTTTTGATTATCCGGCCGGAACTGATTCGAATAAATCTGTACCTGGGAAGATGCTTCCTGGGCTGAAAGAAGAAGTGATAAGAAAAAAAATAGTGATAACCTCATGGTTAAAATATTATGAAAATACCAGTTAAAAGTAAGGTATTTGATTCATCAAATTTCAAAATATCACTATCCAGTAGATGTAAATAAAGGCGAAAGCTGTTAAAAATACCAACCCGGAACGGCTCAGCCAGGACAGCCAAGGGTGTGGTCTGTACTCCAAAGGAATAAACGGCTGATGAATCAGTCTGTGATTTATGTATCCGAGGAGCGGTGCAGATAAAAATGACAGAGTTGTTGCCAGGTCAATCAGGTATCTGAACTGATCACCTAAAATAGAGAGAAATGCAAGTGAGGTGATACTGACGGTGATAAGAAAAAAACGATACTGAAATGGCTCCGAACCATTGAATAAGCGGGGCTTGTAAATTTGAACAAATTTTCTGCACACCCTGGGGTAGGCATCCGTTACAATAAGTGTTGTACTGAACATGGTAGTAAATGCACATATAATGATAACTGGATATGCCCATGCACCGAGAGTAAGGGTATATAACTGCACAAGCTGGGTTGAGAAAGCTGCACTGCTGGATGCAAAATCGATACCGCTCCCGAACATAATCACAGCACCCAGGATTAAAAACAGAAGTGCAAGCAGAGCTGCCCCGATATACCCGATGTTGAAATCGAGAATTACTTCGTCCAGATTTGAGTCACGTCCTTTCAGTTTTGATTTTTCTATTGCCCAGAGCGAGTGCCAGGCGGAAGCATCCACGGGTATCGGCATCCATCCCATCAGAGCAATCATAAAGCCAACGCCGGTTACCGTCCATATATCAGGTGATGATACCGTTTGTAACGTTTGATATTCACCCTGGATAAGAGCTGCAATAACTGCAATGATGGTTGAAATTGACAGAATGGTCATCAATATTTTTACAATATTATCAAGAAGAGAATATTTATCGGAAATTAGAATCAGTATTGAAATTGTGAGCAGAATACCACTCCATAGTAAGGGAGATAACAAAATGCCGGTCATTTCAGCAGCAAGACTCGCCGTTACAACAGTAACAGCTGCCTGAACAGCAAACATGGTTCCAAGCGTGAAAATAAAAAAGATAGATATCGCCCAATTCCCCAATCGTTTATATCCATCAATTAGTGATTCTTTTGCGGCAACAGTATACCTGGGACCAAATTCCAGAAATGGATATTTAAAAAGATTAGCCAGTAAAACTGCCCAAATAAGCGCAAATCCATAATCTGCGCCAGCCCTTGTGGACTGTACAAGATGGGATACACCTACTGCCGCTGCAGCCATCATTAAACCGGGCCCCAGGCTATCTAGAAACTTTTGACGGGAAATAGCTGACATATGCAGTTTTTTTCTGTAAATGGAACCATTATATAACCAAATATTTTATAATTTTATAGTATAACTAATTAAACAAACTTTAAGCAGGCCAAGAGGTAACTAATGATTAGCAGAAAGAAAATTGAAGAACTGATTAAATTTGATGGTGATATTCTGACAACTATTACTCTTCCTACTCATAAAACCGGAGAAGAGGCTAAGCAGGATCCCATCAGGTATAAAAATCTACTGAACAAGGCAGCTGACAAATTAAGCCAAAAAGGGTTAAAAGAGAGAAAAATTAAAAATTACCTGGAGGAAGCCTATAAACTGCTCGATAATCAATCTTTTTGGCTTCATATAGATGAGGGGCTGGTCGTTTATATATCAGTAGAAAAAACTGATACTTACCAGGTTCCTTATCGTGTAAATGAAATGACTTATGTAAATGATCATATTTTAATTACTCCTCTTCTTCCAATGATTAGCTTGCAGGGAGTTTATGCGGTGCTTGGAGTAAGCAGACAAAATGTGCGGTTGTTTGAATGTACCCGTAATGAATATAAAGATATCACTCCGGAAGATGTTCCTAAATCTCTGGAGTCGTATTATGATGACATGCCAAACGCTCCTGTTCAGTTTCATACAAGGGCAACCGGTGAAAAAGCTATGTATTTTGGTCACGGTGCAGGTAAGGAAGACGAGAAAGATGCTGTTGAGCAATTTATTGGGTTGGTTGAGAACGGTATCACCCCCCTGTTAAACAGAAAAAAAATTCCGCTCGTAATTATCGGTCTTGAAGAAAATGTTGCCATGTACAAAAAAGCAAACAGATATAACAGGCTGATAGACGATGTTATTCATTCTAATCCTGATCAGTTGAGCGAGGCAGATTTACAAAAAGCCGGGTGGGAAAAAGTAGAAAAGTACTTTTTGAAAGATCTTTATGAATCAAAAGAGCAATTTAAAGATGCAAGTAATGAATACACATCAAATAATTTGACTGAAATTATTAAATCAACCATAATGGGAAAGACGGGAACACTTTTTGTTTCTGCAAATGAGATGTCGTGGGGCCATTATAATGATGAAAATAATGAAGTTGAATATTCCAGCCAGTATGAAAACGGCTCGATTGACCTGATTAACTGGACAGCTATAAAAACAATTGAAAAAGGAGGACAGGTTTATGCGCTGCCTAAAGAAGAGATGCCGTATAAGGTACCGGTTGCAGCTCTGTTTAGATTTTAATTGCTGATAGCAAAGTAAAAAGCAGAAATGTTTTATAAAATTTTTCATTTAAACGGCTTACATTCAGTAAGCCGTTTTTTTATTGAAAATACAATTAGTAATGAGAGTAAGTGAATTTATGTATAGATACAGACAGGCAATATTTTTATTGATTTTTCTCTTCCCAATCGCTTCAACTGCACAAAAATCACTCGATTATTATCTACCTGATAACCTGGAATACAACTCTGCCATCCCGACACCTGAAGAGGTGATTGGCCATCAAATCGGGGAGTGGCATATTACACATGACAAGCTGGTTCAGTATATGTATGCTTTAGCTGAAGCATCCGGGCGGGTTACCATTGAAGAGTATGCGCGGACTTATGAAAACAGGCCGTTACTGCTGCTTACTATAACCTCGGAGAGAAATCACTCAAACATAGATCGTATTAAAGAAAACCAGCAGTCGTTGGCAGATCCTGAAAGGTCACAGAACCTGGACATCAGCCGGATGCCCGTCATCATCAATATGGGTTACAGTGTTCACGGAAACGAGCCAAGCGGGTCAAATGCTTCGCTTCTTGTAGCTTATTATCTTTCTGCCGCTCAGGGTGCAGAGATTGATAATCTTCTTGAAAATGCGGTGATCCTGATCGATCCAAGCCTGAATCCTGACGGCCTGCAAAGATTTTCAACATGGGTAAATATGCATAAAAGCCATACGATAAATCCGGATCCTGCTGACCGCGAATACAGCGAAGTGTGGCCCGGCGGAAGAACCAATCACTACTGGTTTGACCTGAATCGTGACTGGATGCCGGTTCAGCACCCCGAAAGCCGTGGCAGGGTCTTAAAATTCCATGAATGGAAACCAAATGTTCTGACTGATTTTCATGAAATGGGGACCAATGCCACCTATTTTTTTCAACCGGGTATCCCCTCGCGCACGCATCCACTGACTCCCCAGAGAAATCAGGATCTTACGATGGCTATAGCAGAATATCATGCAGACGCCCTCAATGAAATTCAATCTCTCTATTATTCACGTGAAAGTTTCGATGATTTTTATTACGGAAAAGGATCTACCTACCCAGATGTGAATGGTTCGGTCGGTATTCTGTTTGAACAAGCAAGTTCACGTGGCCATGCCCAGGAGAGTGTGCACGGAACTATTGATTTTCCATTTACAATCCGAAACCAGGTGACTACGTCGATGTCTACATTTAAAGCATCTGTGGAACTGAGGGAAGACCTTCTGCAGCATATGCGTAATTTTTACAGGGAGTCGTCACAAGAAGCCGGCCGCTCACAGGTAAAAGCGGTTGTATTTGGTGACAATAATGATATGGGCAAAACCTGGCATCTCGCTGATATGCTGAATCATCACGATATTGATATATATAGCCTGAGCCGTGATTTGGAAGTTGATGGCGAAACTTTTTCCGGCGATGGTTCATATATCATACCGATGGATCAAAAACAGTACAGGTTCATAAGAGCAATGTTTGAGCGGCGAACTAAATTTACCGACAGCCTCTTTTATGATGTATCATCGTGGACACTGCCCTATGCTTTTGATCTGCCGTTTGCTGAGCTTGAATCCAGAAATTACAATTCAAATCTTTTGGGTGACCCTGTGAATGATCCTGAAATGGTAAAAGGTGAAGTGGTGGGCGGAATGAGTAAATATGCCTATCTTTTTGAATGGGATGAGTATTATGCGCCGCGTGCGCTCTACAGGCTTCAAAAAGAAGGTATTCGCACTAAAGTTGCATCAAAACCATTTAAAGCAATCACAGTAAGAGGAGTCAGGGATTTTGATTACGGTACAATCGTGGTATCACTTGGCATCCAGGATGATGATATAACCGAAAGAGAAGTATTCGACATCGTACAAAAAATAGCTTCTGAAGACGGCATTCGCGTATACAATTTGCAGACCGGACTTATGCCGGAAGGCGTTGATCTTGGAAGCCCGAGTATGCAAAACCTGGATAAACCCAAAGTTGCCGTATTAGCCGGCAGCGGCGTGCGGTATACAGAAGTCGGTGAAATCTGGCATCTTTTTGATCAGCGATATAAAATACCCGTGACAATCCTTGTAAAAGATCGGTTAGGAAGAACAGATCTGAACAGATATAATGTAATCGTAATGCCACGGGGCAGTTATGGTGATTTGAGTGACAGTACTGTTGCAAGTTTAAAAATGTGGGTTGGCCGGGGCGGAACTCTTATCACTCAGCAAAATGCTGTCAACTGGGCAAAAAGAAATGGATTGGCCAAGGTTGAATTTATTGATGAGAATGGAGAAGAGAGTGAAACGAGTGAACCAATACCCTATGCAAAACTCAGTGATACACGCGGAGCACAGGTTATCGGCGGATCTATTTTTCACGGGAAAATAGACCTGACTCATCCGCTCGGATACGGATTTAACGATGAAAATATTACACTCTTTCGCAGTAATACGACATTTATGGAGAAGGCCAAAAATCCGTTTGCCACACCGGTTTATTATACCGATAGACCGCTGGCAAGCGGTTATATTTCAGATGAGAATCTTGAAAAAATCAGAAATACGGCTTCAGTAATCGTAAGCCGAAGCGGCAGTGGAAAGACAATCAGCTTTATAGATAATCCGAATTTCCGGGCATTTTGGTTTGGCACCAATAAAATGTTTATAAATGCTGTGTTTTTTGGAAATACGATCAGCGGGGCTGCTGCGAATTAGATCCTTCACAAAAAAGAATCGTTTGAAGAACTTACCTTAGACGAAAAAAAGCAGTTTTTGGTCGATGTGCTGGACAAAAACCAGTTGTATGTGAATGTTTCGGAGATCGAAGATCAGGAATTTGGGGTGAATGAGGAAGAAAAGAAGCTGAACCGGGCGTTTTACGATGTTTAAATGTATCTTTTCAACAATTCTATATTTTCGAATAGTTCAATTTGAACGAACTGTTCAGAAATTCCGAACAGTTCACGTTCACCCAACTGTCAAAGAAAATTTGACGGTTCAACGACCAATTTGATTGGAGCGAATTGCCCC
>CAZFAJ010000016.1:0-48470 GCA_964517005.1 uncultured Balneolaceae bacterium
TCTTTTGCCTGATACTCATGAATTTTCATTTTTTAAATGCAATTTTTGAATTATAAAAAGCGGGTATAATACCGGATATTCTAACAATTTTTTAGTTGGTTCAATAATACCGAAACCGGAAAGCAAATAAAAGGATTCTGAACGGAATGCCAGGGATTAAATCAAAAAGTGATAATTTTAACCGTTCTCTTTTACTTAAGTCATTAGAATGTTGCCAACTTCAAATATGATTACACTTTTATCATTGCTGGTAACAGGCGTGAGAGTAAGATTTATACTCCGGCAGTATTTTTTGCAGAGTGAAAGGCCCAACCCGGGCTGGCGAGCTTTATTTGTGTAAAAAGGCAAGAATAAACGATCAAAATCGGGATATTTATTTCCATTAATTCTGTTTTCAATTTCAATAATTCCACTATTTTTGAACCGGATGATAACCGTATCATCTTCCAGGTTTTCGGAAGCCTGAAGAGCATTGTCAACCAGTTCTTTCAAAATATTACCGAGGAGATAAAAATCTGATGTAATGAATTTAATATTTTTGTCATAATCAATATCCAGACGGTGCATATTTGAGTGGCTGATAAATCGTTCCAGGGAATCTATAAACGGATTAATTTCAAAAGTTGTGATATTGGCAGAAACCGGTTGAGCAAATTTTTCGATACGGTTCAGCAAAAGGAAAGTATCACGAAGGCCTGCATCAATCTTGCCAAGAATTTTTATCTTTGAAGATGACGTTTCCTCATCCTGAAGCATTTCCACATAACCTGAGATACCTGATAGCGGTGATCGAAGCTGATGAACAATCTGTTCAGCTATTCTTGCGTAGTGCGAAAACAGAGCCTGCTCTTTATCTCCCGGCAATATGTTAAATGTTATCTGAGTAACTGACTTTCCTGAGTATTGTATTTCTTCCTTTTCGAGGCTGTAAAGAGAGTCTTTTACACTTATTATATCAAGGGCTTCAAGATTTTTATCTGTATCAAGAATAGTTTGTATTGTTCTGTTTTTAATCAAATCCTTTCCCCGGTCGAAAAGAAAACAGGCTTTTTGATTTGCATCAACTATAGCCTGACTCTCTGTTTCCACGACAAGTACGGGCTTATCTATATGTCTTATAATATCATTCAGAGACTGATCCATTTATCCAGAGGAAGTTATGCCTGTCTTTTTAAATCCAAAATTACAATGCACGTATATGTATGACTGACTAATATTAAAAAGGTTTCTGGCATAGTGTTAATAATTATTTTAAACCAAATTGTTCCCGGTTCATTTTTTTTGGAGGTCAGGTTTACAGAAAACGACTTCCGGATACTACACTATAGGTATCGGCTGGAAAAAAAGATAATTAAGAATTTAACAAATATTATTTGTGATAGCTGCTTCATTCACTTCATCAGCCGGTATTTCAATGCCCTCTTCGAAGAATATTTATGTAACAATTTTTAAGAGATGATACATGTCACATCTTTTTTCAGCAAAGTAAAAAAATGATTTTCCCGGGCAGAAGAGGAATGTTTTCCTGCAGGCGGAAAAATTTACCTCTGTAATTATTTTTTAAAAGCTCATTTCGCAAGCATTAGAAGATATTTAGAAATGGCATAGCAATTGCCTGAACAAATGCAGTTGAAAAATAACAAATACTATGAAACTGATAGATAGCACACATACGAAACTTCTTGCGAAAGCCATGGATGTATATACGCTTCGCAATAAGATAACTGCAGCTAATATATCAAACATTGACACACCTGGCTATAGAAAAGGAACTGTAAAGTTTGAAGAAGAGCTGAGCAGGAGGCTTGATTCAGGCCTGACAAGCAAAAAACAAGTGGATGATTTACATCCGGTTATCTCACAAACTGATGAAAAGCCCATAATTGAGAATGAACTGATGGAGCTTGCAGATACACAAATCAGGGTTCAAATGGTAACCCGTGCTTTGCGACACAATTTTGAACAGCTGCGGATGGGCATTATCGGCCGGGCAGGATAATTTAGAACAGGAACAGAAACATGGATCGATTCTTTTCAGTCTTTAAAACCACAGGTAATGCGTTATCCGTTCAGCGGCGACAGGTACAAATTGCATCAGAAAATATTGCGAATGCACAGACCACTCAAACCGGCCGTGGAACATACAGGCCCAAGAGATTAGAACTATCCCAGCCGGATAATGACGGCTTCCGCCGCGCGCTTCTGAATTCTGAAATGAAAATGAGAACAACAGACGTCCGTCACCGTTCAATTCCACAGGCTGAAAGAGACTATCGTGGTACTGTGGATATGGGGCCTAAGGCAGAGATGATTGAACAGGATAAATATCGATTCGAATATGACCCGATGCACCCTGATGCAGATGATAACGGGATGGTTCGCTATCCTGATATAGACCTGATCGAGGAAATGACACGACTGATTAGTGCAAACAGACTCTATGAAGCGAATTTAAGTGCACTTGAAGCGGAAAAAGAAGTAATCAAACGATCATTTGAAATTTAAAAATGAAGATGGATAACAGTATTAACAATATCGGGCAAAACAGCTCTCTTCTCCGGGGTTTTCAGCGGGTTTTTGACCAGCCAGCCTCATCCCGGGCAGACAAACCTGCAGGCAGGCAAGATCAAATCGATTCAGGCTTGGAACTGTCAGATAAACAGGATAAGAGGAAAACAGTTGACGTCAGGTTTTATGCAAGCAGCGGAAGTGTATCGACTGTGAATCCCGGTGATAAAGGAAATCATTTTGATATTAATATCTGACATTTCGAAATATAAAATCCAGAAAGTTAAGTAAATGGCACAGGAAGCAATCAATCTAATTCAATCCATTCAAAAACAGCCCGGCTCAGAAGGAATGAGTGAGCTGCGGAGGCTCCGGACTTCTGATACCGGTGATGAGTCATTTGCAGATATGATACGGGAGGCAGTCAATTCCGTAGACCAGATGCAAAAGAGCGCCGAAAACAGTGCGGAGGCGGTGATAGCCGGCGACGAAGAGAATATACACGAGGTGATGATTTCTATGGAGAAAGCTCAGCTCAGTTTCCAGTTAATGGTCGAAATAAGAAATCGGGCTGTTGAAACCTATCAGGAACTCAGCAGAATGCAGATTTAATCTCAGAAAAATATAGATGGCACGATATATAACAGCATTTAAAAACTTTTTTAGTCCGCTAAGCGGTGCCCAAAAAGCACTATTTGGCCTATTTTCCCTTGGTATTATTTTAATTATGGGACTGATGTTCTACTGGGCACTTCAACCGAGTTATACAATACTGTTTGGTTCGCTTGCCCCCGATTCAGCAAATGAAATTGTTGAAGAACTGCAAAGCCAGGGAGTTCCGTACCAGTTACGTGATAATGGAAAGACAATTGCCGTACCAAGGAGCCAGGTATATGATTTGCGTTTGAAATTTGCTGCTCAGGGAGTAACCGGAAGTGAATACAAGGGATATGAACTTTTCGATGAAAATTCACTGGGAATGACCGATTTTATGCAGCGGTTAAACCAAAAACGGGCACTTGAGGGCGAGCTGGCACGAACAATCAACAATCTCGACCAGGTTGACGGATCCAGAATTCATATTGTTATGCCAGAGCGTTCACCTTTTCAGGAAACTACTGTGGAGCCCTCCTCATCTGTGATATTGAATTTAAACAGGGGCAGAAAACTTGCAAAAGATCAGATTGAAGGGATCGGCTCTTTGATTGCAGGCAGTGTGGAAGGCCTTACCATCGATAATGTTGTGATTCTTGATCATCTTGGGAACCGGATTTCTGAAAACGTGCTTGTGAGCAGTGAAGTTTCTGCAAGCTCAGCCCAGATCCGGGTACGCCAGGATATGGAAACCTATCTCACGAATAAAGGGCAGTCTATGCTCGACCGGGTACTTGGGCCGGGAAACAGCATTCTGAGGATCTCAACAGAACATAACTTTGATAAAGTGTTAAGGGAATCTGACATTATTGACCCGGAAAGCAGAACGATTATTTCCGAAGAGCGCCGAACTACCCGGAATGCAGATGAATCGAGAGAAACCATTCGGGCGAATGAGGAGATCGAACCTTTTGTAAGAAATACCCGGGAAGATGAATCAACAGTTCAGGTCAGAAATTACGAAGTAAACAAAACAAGAGAACAACAGGAAAAAGGAGTAGGAGAGATTACAAGAATCAGCGCATCCATCCTGCTCGATCATAAGCCGGTTGTTGGCACAGATGAAAATAGTGACATGACCTATGAACCTTACTCAGATGACGAAATAAATGAAATTCAAAGAGTAATGAGCAGTGCAATTGGTATAGACCCGGCAAGAGGAGATGAGGTGGTAGTTACCCAGATTCGATTTCAGGATCCTTTTGCGGATGACACGGGAACGGGCGGATGGCTGCTGCAAAATCTGCCAATTTCTGATATCGTAAGATACCTGTTTCTGTCTGTAGTAATGATTGTAATTGCAGTAATGGTTTTCAGAATGACTAAAAATTTCAGTGTTGAGCTTGATCCGCTGATAGCCGGTAATGATAATTCCGGCAAATCTCTCAAAGAAGGAGATGATAAGAAATATCTGGAAGGAGAAACAACAGAAGAACAGGATGATATTTACGGGAAAAAACTGAGTGATGAAGCAAGAAGAAAACTAAAAAGATCAACTCAGAGAACTGAAGAGATAAATAATTTTGTGGATGAAAGCGCTGCTGAGGCAGCTGCTCTATTGCGAACCATGATTAACCAGCGAACAGTATAAATTGTATTTCAATGGTAGACCAGATGTTAATGGATACTGAACAGGATGATTTTATTGAAGATCCGAAAGATCTGACAGGTGTACAAAAAGCTGCAGTTTTTTTGATCTCTTTTGGTGTTGAAAAAGCATCAAAGGTGCTTAAAGAATTGCGGGATCCTGAAGTTGAAAAGATCACAAAAGCTATTTCGGAAATGAAGAATATAAGTCCGCCCGTAGTGGATTCGGTAATGGATGAGTTCTACGATCTTATGTCAGAGCGGAAGTTCCTGGTTGAAGGCGGACATGATATTGCCAAAAATTTACTTGAACAGACAAAAGGTAAAAATCAGGCGGATGAAATGTTTCGTAAATTTGAAGCCGAAAGAGGGGAAGACGCGTTTAGCATCATTCAGAATAGTGAAGTTGAAAATATTGTTCACTTTTTAAAAAATGAACATCCGCAGATTGCAGCCGTAATACTGGCACATCTTAAATTGAATAAATCGGCAGAGATTTTAACCCATCTTCCGGACGATTTTCGTGGAGATGTTGCCCTTCGAATGGCACGCCTGGGGAAAATTTCCAACGAGGTAGTCGAGGAATTGTCGCACGTTATTAAAGATCAGCTGAGCAGTGAGTATACAGATCGCAACAACATTCAAAAAGGTGCTTCAGCTGTAGCCGGAATTTTGAATGAATCGGATATTTCTACTGAGCGCAGTGTGCTGGAATCGATTGAAGCCATTGATCCCGATCTTGCAAAAGAGATTAAGGATCAGATGTTCCTCTTTGAAGATATCCTTGAGCTGGATGACAGAACCATGCAAACCATCGTATCAAAGCTTGATAAGCAGGATATGGTTACGGGTCTGAAGGGAGTTGATGAAAAAATTAAGGAAAAATTCCTTTCTAATATGTCAACCCGGGCCAAAGACATTCTTGTGGATGATCTTGAAGCCATTGGCCCCGTACATGTTAAGAAAGTAGAAGAGGCACAACAGAACATTGTGAAATCAATTAAGCAGATGGATCAGGAAGGAAAGATATCTATCCGAAATAAAGATACCGATCAAATAATTGAGTAAGAAAATGATAGAAACAATCACAGATAACAGCAGGATACAGGGTATCAGGATTAATTACGAATCGTTATTCAGCGGACAAAACCGTGACTTTGATTCTGACGAAGGCAATACATCACGAAGTGAAGAAATTTATACTGCGGAACAGGTTAAAAATCTTATTGGGGAACATGAAAAGCAGCTGCTGGAACAGATGGAAGCTGAGCTTGAATCAGCAAAAAAAGAGGCATACAGAAAAGGGTTTGAAACCGGCCTGAATAAAGCAAAAAGTGAAATGAACAGTAGCATTGGCTCTGTCCTAAATGCGTTGAAAAGCGTTGATGCTCATGTAGATGAACTCATGAACCAGGTTAAACCTCATATAGCGACGATGGTATTCGAGCTCGCGGAAAAAATACTTGCCCTGCCTGTAAAAAATGAGATACTTAATGAACGTGTATCAAATGAGATAGAACAGATAATCAATGATCTTGAGTCGAACACAAGGGTTACAGTAGATGTTGCGGAAAGCGATTTAAAAATTGTAGAGAGCCGGATTGAAGCCATGCCGGATTCAGACCATATAGTCCTGCGGGCTTCGGGTGAACTGAATCCCGGTGAGTACCGGGTAGATACAAACCGGGAACAGATAGTAAAGCAATTCAGAAAAAATCTGCAGGATTTCAGAGAATCGGTAAATCTTGCGGAAATAACCGACACAGATACTGAAACGGAGTTGTAATGCTGCTAACCTATATCCATGAAATATCAGATCGTATGAATGAGCTTTCGCCGGATGCAAAACGGTTTGGGAAAGTATCATCCGTCATCGGGACTGTTATAGAGGCAACAGGCCTTCGGGCATCCGTGGGAGAATTGCACACGATTCATACGGAATCGGGCTATAAGATAAGAGCAGAAGTTGTAGGTATAAAAAATAATAGAACCTTATTAATGCCGCTTGACCGCGTTGAGGGGATAAAAGGCGGTTGCCTTGTAGAACCTACCCCTGGTTCACTGAGTATTAAAGTATCTGATGCCCTGCTTGGGCGTGTGATTGATGCAAACGGCACCCCGATCGACGGAAAAGGGCCTGTTACTCAAAGTGTTGATTTTCCGGTGCACAATGATCCTCCGGGACCGCTTGAAAGAAAAAATATTGATACCGTTATGACAACCGGCATCCGGGCAATTGATGCGTTCATAACAGCAGGAGAAGGACAGAGAATGGGTATTTTTGCCGGATCAGGTGTCGGAAAAAGTACTTTAATGGGTATGATTGCCAAAGAGGCATCTGCTGATGTAAATGTGATTGCTATGATTGGTGAGCGTGGCCGTGAAGTGAAGGAGTTTATCGAAGATATACTGGGCGAAGAGGGATTGAAGAAATCCGTAGTGGTTGCCACAACATCAGATAAAGCGGCAATGAGCAGAGTGAAAGCTGCCTATACAGCCTCAGCTGTTGCTGAGTACTTCAGAGATTCAGGTAAAAATGTATTGCTTATGATGGACTCGGTAACCAGGGTTGCGATGGCCCAGCGTGAGATCGGGCTGGCTTCCGGTGAACCTCCTACAACAAAAGGATATACTCCCAGTGTATTTGCAATGTTACCGAAACTCTTAGAGCGTGCGGGAAGGACAAAAAAAGGCAGTATAACCGGCCTTTATACAGTACTTGTCGATAATGACGACATGAACGAACCCATAGCTGATGCGGTAAGATCTATTTTGGACGGCCACATTGTACTATCCCGGAAAATGGCTCACAAAAATCACTACCCTGCCATTGATGTACTCTCAAGTGTGTCGAGAATCATGACACAGGTTGTGGAACCTGAGCATCTGCAACTATCACAGAAAGCAAGAGAGTTGCTCGCCATCTATGCTGAGGCAGAAGATCTGATCAGTATAGGCGCATACACGAAAGGATCGAATCCGGGTATTGATGAAGCTGTAAGTAAAATTGATGATCTCAATAAATTTTTAAAACAGAATACCGGCGATGCTGAAGAGGATGACCTGTGGAAAATGCTGAGTCACATTGTGAGCAGTGTATCTGAAAAATCAAAAAGCGGCAACTAAATCATTTTTGCATGTTTAAATTTAAACTACAATCAGTTCTGAATGTCCGTCTCTATAATGAGAAAACGGAAAAACAGAATCTTTCGCAGCTTTTTACAGAACGAAATAATCTGATTAGCGAGATGGAACTGAAAGCCCGGCAAATCAAGGGATTTTCCGAAAACCAGGCCGGTGCGCATGAAAGTAAAAACGTCCGGGAGAAATTGGTCCAGGAATTTTTACTGTCACAATTAAAGGAAATATGGGAACTGGAAAAAACACTAAGAATAAAGAATAGTCAGATCGAACAACAGCGGGAAAAGTTAATTGAAGCGAATAAGGAGGTTCAGATTCTTGAAAAACTTAAACAAAAAGCATTAGTAGAGCACCTCAGAGAAGAAGAACGAAAGGATCAGAATTTTCAGAATGAAGTGGCAACACAAATGTTTTATAAACCACAGGAAGAATGGATTTAAAAAAGATTGGTATATCTGTAGGGATTCTTGCAGGATCATTTTTGGTGATTCTTATCATTATGTATCTGCTGTTTCCGGTATTGAATCCGGGGGAGGCCGAAAAGCAGGAATTGGCAATGGCTGAAGAGCAATCCGAAAATCAACTGAATCGAATCAGTGAAACAGTGAATAGTGAAAACGAATACTCAGCAGATGTTGCACCTGGCATAACAGAAGATGTTAACAACGATTCAATAAGCCTGGCGGAACCTGATGTGCTTTCTCAGAATGATATGAGTATTGATGAAAAGAGGTATATCGAACAAATTGATTCACTGAAGCAGGTGGTGGAAAATTTAAAAAAGGAACATGAACTGGAGTTGCAGGAAGTCACAAATGTTCAATTCGAAGAACAAGTGCAGGAAACAACCAAAACCCTTCTCAGTATGGATGAAGATGCACTGGCGCCAATCGTAAATGAATTGGAAGAACCGATTCTTATAAAATTATATAACACGGCAACCGGCATGCAAAAGCGAAAATTACTTCAGTCATTAGAACCTGAAAAGGCATCCAGAATTTTAAAATTAGTTATGTGATGATTCAGTTATTTACGCAACCCAAATCAATACAAGTACTGTCAGCCTCTGAAAATTCTCAGGGAGTAAAAATAAATTCCCATGATCATCAGAGTGAAGGCGGCTTTGGCAAGCAGCTATCTGATGTTTTGCAGAAATTTATGGGATACGGTGAGCAGCAAAAGAACCATGAGTTTTCAGAAGAAAAAAGCGGAACTCTTGTAACTTCTGAGGATTCTTCTGTCGTTCATACTGCACTCCATTCAAAAGAGTCGGAACAAGTTCAAATCAGGCTTATATCTGAGAAAAAGTTCATTTTGGAAGAGCATCATGCAAAAAACGGGACTTCTAATAAATTCAGCTCAGCCGGCATAACAAAGTCAATCACAGATGCTTCTTCTGAAAGTGTAAACCCAAAAAAAGTTTTAAAGAATTTTGATCATAAAAGTACTGCCCCCGGCATAGTGGCTCAAAATGTTCAGAACGATTCAGTAAATTTGGTTGCGGAAAAATCCATGAAGGGACAGGTGAGTGAAGTAAAATCGAACGGGGCCAAACAAGACGTGCAAATGGAAAAAACCGGGATCACTCTGAAGGAGGTTTTTGCCGGGAATGTTCAAAACTCAGTGAGCAATGCTGAAGCTGAAAATTCCCCTAAAATCAGTGAAGGTACTATTAAAAATGCAGTGGTGACGGATGAAGGAAACAAAAATAAAAATATTTTTAAACCCGGCCGTTCATTTCCGGGATTGAACTTTCAAAACAACCAAAGTTCTGAAAAAACGGGAGTCATAAATTCACAGGTAGCTGATCATTCAGGAATAGAAAACAGGCAGGGAAATAATCCCGCTGCAAATAAACCTGTCAGAGAATTTATTAACAGCCAGGCCGCCGGAATCTCTGTATCAAAGGAGCCGGTACCTGCTGCTGAAAAAAATACAAAAACGTCAGATCGCTTAAATCATTTTAAAATCGATGGCGACGGGGAGAGGGATTTACTGAAATCCACAGAACGGATGGATTTTCAGCGCACGGAAAAAGCTGCTTATAACAAAACCCCTTCCGGGCAAAAAATTAATACTTTCAGCAGTTTTGATCAGGTTGTGCCACAAACAGACAGCAAGGAACCTGCATCTAAAGCAGCTGGAGAATTATTCGGCACGGATTTAAATGAAAAGAAGCTCAGCAATACCCGTGAACCGGTAGCTATAAGGCCGGAACAATCTGTTTTGTTTCAACAAGCTGAGCGAAGGAATTTATCAGTAAGGCTTGCAAAAATTGTGAAACAGGAACTTCAATCCGGAAAAATGCAGGGTCAGGGCTGGAAAAAACATCAATTCACCCTGGATGACGGAACAAAGGTGCAGCTGTCTCTCCGGAAAACGGAGGGTGTGATACAGCTTCAATTGGGGTCGGTAAACAGTGAGCTGAATAAACTGATTCAGCAGCATGCACAAGAAATCCGGCAACACCTTGAAGAGCAGATGAATGCGGAAGTAAACCTTCAATTTCAGGAGGCAACACCCGAAAATGGAAATGGTCTTTTTTCTGATAATAATTCCGGCAGCGAACCCTCTGACGGAAAAAATCAGGAAAAGATGACCGGTAACGCCGACAAGCAACTGCCTCATGAAGGCAGAAGAACTCGGTTATTTGGATTTAACAGTAATGAATGGACAGCCTAAACAGCGAGGAAAAAAATGGAAATTAATGGAATAAGTCAGGCATTGGCAGGAAACGCACAAAGCGCCGCCGGTGCAAATGGTCAGCTTGGCAAAAATGAGTTTTTACAACTTCTGGTTGCACAGCTTCAAAACCAAGATCCGATCAATCCAATGGAAGGTACGGAGTTTGCAACGCAGCTGGCCCAGTTTAATTCGGTTGAGCAGCTGATCAATATGAATACCGGCATTGAAAATCTTACCCAAATGCAGGAAATCATGAGCAACGGGTTGAACAATTCACTGGCATCTTCTCTTGCCGGCAAATCTGTGAAGGTTCTTGGCAACCAGATATCGACTGCTGAAAACGGCAGTACAGATATCAGTTTCAGAATTAATCAACTGGCTTCTGATGTGGAACTTACTGTTCGTGATTCCAATGGCACTGTGCTGCATACAGATACTTTAAAAAACCTTGGTGAAGGTGATCACGAATGGAGCTGGAGTGGTAAAACGAATGACGGGCGTAAAGTACCCGAGGGAGTTTATACAGTTGAGATCAACGCAAAGAATGGTGATCAAAATATTGCAGCTCTTCCATTTATGGAAGGAGAGGTTGAGAAGGTAAGATTTACCGGAGAGGGTGTAAAACTTCTTGTAAATGGAGTTTTGGTCTCGCTCGGTGATGTAGAAGAGATTGGAGTATAATATTTCACCTGATCTTAAATCAAAATAAATTTTTAAAAAATTTCAAACAAACAAAAACAAAAACGGGAAATACTCCCGGCAGCCAACTAACAAAGGCTAAATTAAAAAAAGAGGATCAATTATGTCTTTAATGAAATCACTAAACTCAGGTGTTAGCGGCCTTCGGGCTTTCCAAACAAAGATGGATGTAATCGGTAACAATATTGCCAATGTCGACACGACCGGCTTTAAAAGTTCCAGGGCAACATTTTCTGAAATGCTGAGCCAGCGAATCGGCTCGGGCGGAGGATCACAATCATCACCCCAATCAGGTGCACAGGTAGGTTTGGGAGTACGGCTGGCAGCAATCGACCGTGATTTTAACCAGGGCGGATTACAAACTACAGGCCGGCAAACGGATCTTGCCATAGAAGGACAAGGTTTCTTTATGGTTAATGAAGGAACGCAGCCATTTCTTACACGGGCAGGTAATTTTGCCTTTAACAGAGATGGATTTCTCGTAGATCAGGCGGGAAGGAACGTCCAGGGCTTTAATGCAAATAGCGAGGGCAATATCATTGCTGGCGGTGCCACAGATGATATACGTATAGATTTTGAAAACATACTCGATCCGCAGGCAACCGAAAATATCTTTGTCGCCGGAAATCTGAATGCTGATACAAGTACAAATCAGGTTATTCAGTCGCGTTCTGCATTTACAACCGCCGGCGGTGCACTTGCTACATCAACAAGCCTGATTAATGATCTTACTCAAACAACAACTGCACTTGCAGCAGGTGATCAGATTGAATTTGAGTTTACTCTTAATGACGGAACCGCTCTTACAGCAACACATACATTTGCGGCCGGAGATACAGTGGAGGATATGATAACCTCACTCAATGCAGCATTGGCTGGTGAAGGAAATGTGAGTCTTGTTGATGGAATACTTGTCCTGAGATCAGATACACTTGGTGATAGCAGCCTGAATATAAACAGCGCTGCTGTGACAGGAGCCGGTGATATCAATATGCCGGGTTTCCAGGTTACACAGGCCGGATCTACAGGCAGCCAGACAATCAGCACAACGGTATTTGACGGTTTGGGCCGTGCTCATACACTTCTGATAAACGCAACCCAGACAGATGTAAATACCTGGGAATATGAAGCAAGTTTCCTGGATGGTGAGGAGATTACAGCCGGTGGAACAGGTACAATCGAATTTGATGAGTCGGGAAGTCTTACATCCGACAACACATTTGAAATCGGTTTTGATCCGGGAAATGGCGCCGGCCCCATGAGCTTTAATGTGAACCTGGGCAATCCGGACGATGGATCAAGGATCTCACAATTCTCTGGTTCATCATCTGCAAAAATCACATCCCAGGATGGATTTACAGAAGGACGGCTGGTTGATTTCAGCTTTGACGGAGACGGATTCATCAACGGGATATTTAGTAACGGCAGAAATGTTCAGCTTGGACAACTTGCGATAGCTGATGTAGCCAATAATAATGGCCTCGAAACAGTTGGAAGCGGACTCTTCAGAAATACGGTTGCTTCCGGAGATATATCAATAAATACAGCAGCCAATATGGAAGCTACAAATTTAGCGGCCGGTGTTCTGGAAGGCTCGAATGTTGATCTTGCCAGAGAATTTACTGAGATGATCACTTCACAGAGAGCATTTCAGTCAAATGCGCGGGTGATAACAACCGCAGATGAACTGCTGGCCGAAACGGTTGCACTGAAGCGATAAAATTAAATCGGGTATCCTCCGGTTTATTTAAAATAGCCCCTTTTCCATTAACCCGGAAAGAGGGGCTTTTTTTTTGATATCAGGATAATACCCGATACTCCGGATAGATCTTACCGGGTGGTAATATCTCAAGAGCAATCATCAATTGCTTCAGAATTAAAACTAAAAACCTGTTTAAGTTCACAAACAATTCGTCCGATAATAAAAAGAGAAACGAAACCCATTTTTAAACAAAAATCTATAATCAGTGGATAAGTCAACAGTTTTTGGTTTGGCGGGCGCCTTTGCTCTTGTTTTAAGCGCAATCATTTTCCAGGGTGAACTTGGATTGTTCTTAAGCCTTTCCTCAATTCTAATTGTTGGCGGAGGTGTA
Organism: uncultured Balneolaceae bacterium; assembly: GCA_964517005.1. GTDB lineage: Bacteria > Bacteroidota > Rhodothermia > Balneolales > Balneolaceae > CAYVBJ01. Next base: position 13,368 of record CAZFAJ010000016.1, read on the forward strand.
GTGATGGTTACGATTGTGAATTATAGCTTTGATGATTTAAAAAATACATTTGTAAGCCTTCTTGATAATCTCAGGAATAGCGACATGGATCTGCGGACCGATATTGAACTGATCAATATGTTTTCACGGAAAGCAAGGCGAGAGGGTCTGCTCGCAATGGAGCAGGATATCCAGCTGATCGATGACCCGTTCTTGAAAAACGGAATGATGTATCTGCTTGACGGAATCAAAAAAGATACGCTTGTTAGTATAATGAATGATCAGATGGAGAGCGCCGAAAGATCAATGGAAAAAAGTGTAAATGTTTTGGCCTCTATGGGTGAGTATGCACCTGCTTTTGGTATGATCGGGACTGTGATCGGACTGGTGTTAATGCTTCAAAATATCCAGGATCCGGAATCTCTGGGTGTTGGGCTGGCAATTGCCCTGATTACTACTCTATATGGTACCATTCTCGCAAATATGATTTTTGTCCCCCTATCCGGAAAACTTGAACATCTTGGCGAAAAACAGCTGACCAGGAAAAGACTATTTAAAACAGCAATTATTTCAATCAAGGATGAAGAAAACCCCCGGATTATGGAAAATAAATTACTGAATTTTTTATCTCCCGGAGAAAGGGCCGCGTATCTGGCTTACTACGACAAAGAAAATTTCGATAAAAAGCGTGAAGACAAGCTCTACAATAACTGGAAAGATTATCAAACAATATCATGGGAAAATCTGGTGGAAAATCTGGCGGCAATTGGTTAATGACCTATGCCGATTTTATTACTCTTATGATGATATTCTTCATTGTTCTGTACACTTTTACCCCGGGTGTGGAGAAAAATAAGTTTACCGCAATCATTGGCGCTTTTCAGGGCAAAAGAGGGGTGCTTCAGTATGAATCTGTTTTTAGTGATGAATCTCTTCAAATAGATATTCAGAGGGCAAAAAACTGGGATGAGATGTATCAGAAAATTCAGAATGAAGACCTGCAAGATCAGGTTGAAATTGATATTATACCGGATGGAGTCCGCATAATAATGGGAGAAGCTGCACTTTTTGAAACCTATTCTGCAAAATTACTTCCCGAATCACACGATTTACTGTTAGATATCGCAAACGGAATTGAAAGATATACTCTTGAAGAAATCGATGTTATTGATATTCAGGGGCATACGGATAACCGCGCGATACGCGTATCAGCAGATCGCAAGTATGAGTCTAACTGGGAACTTGGTTCCGGAAGATCCCTGTCGGTGATGCATTTTTTAGAAGAAAACGTTAGCCTCAAACCGGAAAAATTCAGTATCCGGAGTTTCGGTGAATACAGGCCCCGCGTGCCTAACACAAGTCCGGAGAATATGCAGCGGAACAGAAGAGTTGAGGTTTTTATCAGGTATGCACCAGTAGGTGTAGGAAAAAATAAAAATACAGCAACAGATTAAATAAACATAGGATTTTGTTATGGCAGAAGAAGAAGAAAAATTAAATGACGCTGATCTGCCGGAGGAAAAAGATTCAGAAAAATCCTCCGGAAAAAGGAATAAATTTTTAAAAGCTGGAAAAATTTTCCTGCTGATAGGCGTAATTGTTGGCCAGGGAATTGCTGCTTATGCAATTATTAAAAATAATTATCCTGATATAAAGGAGACAATTGATGGCTTCAGTCAGAAGGGAGGGGTCTATTATAAGGTAGATAATATTATTATTAATCCTGCTCATTCGGATGGAGAGCGATATTTAATACTCTCACTGGCCTTTGAAATGAACAATAGCAATGATGTTGCAATGGCAGATAAAATGAGTGTGGAAATTATCGACAGGGTGAATTCACATCTTATTCAAAAATCAGCAAGTGAGTTAAGTTCAGTAGAGCAGCGGGAAGTGATTAAAAAGGAGCTCTCAGTTGAGATAAATGATCTTCTCGGGAAAAAAGCGGTACGGAATTTGTTCATTACTAAATATGTGATACAGTAATGAATAATAAAATGAATGCCGCAAGTAACATATAAATCCGATTTAGGTTCTGATGCCAATAGTGGTGTTGTTAAGCCATATGATTTTAAGCAGCCCAAACTGGTTAGTAAGGAAATCATTCGTTCCATGCGCAACATTCACGAGATGTATGCAAGGAATGTAAAACGTGTGTTTGCCAATGTGCTTAACCACAATATAGAAGTAAGGCTTACTGATGTAGAGCAGGTTATCTTTTCTAAATATCTGAATGATATTGATCCCCCATCGGCCATTTTTCTTTTCAATATCGAAGAGCTTGGTGACTGGGCGGTGCTGCAGATGGAATCCGGTTTTTGCATCTATTGCGTTGAACGGCAAAGCGGGGGTGATAAATTTACCCTGGATGAAAAAAGGATGCTCAGCCGTACCGAGGAGAGAATCATGGGACGAGTCGTTGACAAGTGCTTTAAGGATCTGAGTCATGTGTGGTCATCATTTTTTCCCTTTACAGTTATTAATCACATTTATGAAAGCAAACCGGGAAACATCAGAACAATATCAGCGCATGACCCCGGTATCGTAATCAGGTTTTTGGTCAAGTTTGATAAATACCAAATACCGCTTTCACTTTGCTATCCTTATGCCCTTCTGAAAGAACAACTTCTTGGAAATTCTTTTAGTGTGGATAAAAACAATTTTACCGGCGCCCTCTCTTCCATCGAAAAGAAAAATTTTGAGCAGGATCTGAAACAGGCCGATATCACACTCAGCACAATTCTTGGTGAATCGAGTGTATCACTGAACAGGCTTATCGATTTAAAAGAGGGAGATCTGATTATACTGGACCAGCAAATCGATGAGCCTCTAAAAATTAAAGTCAACAATCAGATTAAAATGAACGGTTACCCGGGGTCAATGAAAGGGAAAAAGGCAGTAAAAATTTTCAATATTCAAAAAAACAGTAACGATCGTCTTGATCTTTAAAAAAGGTAATGTGTAATCATGGAAAATTGGAGAAAAGCAATACAAAATTTTAAGCCGGCATTGGAATTACTGCTGGGAGAAATGTCCGGGGTTAAGGCAGGCCTGGAGCTTCAAAAACAGGAAATGGCAGATGTAAAAGAGACAACCAAATTTTTTGACGGTTTTAAAATTTATAAAACCATTGAGGAAAAGTTTCAGGTTGAAGCGCTGATTGGTTTTAAAGGCGATTGGACCGGGTTATTCCCTGATTTTATAAAGCAGTTGCCGGAACAGGAAGAACCTGAAACAGAGAAGCTGGTTTACCGTGAAATCACGGAGTCACTCTCCGCGCTGATATCAGAATCTCTTGAAAATACCGGAGTTGAACTTCGGATTGATCCCTTTTCAGAAATCTCGAGTGAAAAAGTGAAAACCGTTCTGAACCTGCAGAAATACGTGGTTTCTGTATTTCAGATGAAGCCGGAGGATCAGGCTGACTCCGTTGATGCAGAACTTGTTTTTGCTATTTCAATCCCGAATGAACAAATAGCTGGTGAAATTCTGGACAAATGGGATGGATCTAATCAAATAATTGCTCCTGAGTTTTCTGAAATTTCACTAAATGTAGCCAAAAATATGAACTCTGCTTCCAGTGAGCCGGGGGACGAGGGCACTGCAAGATTTAGAAATGATGAGGGAATGAATGTAGAATTTGAGCCTTTTGATAAATCACAGAATGTAAAAAACAGCAGGGAGATTCGAAATATTAACATGCTGAAAGATGTTGAAATGCAGGTCTCTGTAGAGTTGGGGAGAAAACGAATGCCTCTTGGAAAGATTTTGCAGTTAATGAAAGGATCTGTTATTGAACTCGAAAAGCTCGCCGGTGAACCGGTTGATATTCTTGTAAACGGACGCTGTATTGCAGTGGGTGATGTTGTTGTTATTGATGAGCACTTTGGTGTACGGATTACCAGGCTGATGGCTGCGCATGAATCAATGAAAAAAGTCTCCTGATATGGATTTTGATAAATTTGGCAAACAGCTAAAAAGCAATCCCCGGAAAACACTGCGTTTTGTAGCCGGCTTTTCAGTTACGCTTATTGTCCTCTGGTTACTTGTTCTGATGCAGACGAATTCCTGGAAAAATGAGAGCTATGTAGATCTTCAGAATCTTGAGAAAATCTCAGAGAAGTCAGGCCTTCAAATGGAAAAAGAGCCTGAGGCTGAATCAATTTTGCCCGACCCGGAGAAAAGATCTTCAGCTCCGGGTTATGGAACCGTTATTTTTCTGTTATTTGCCGTTGGCAGCGCTTACTATTTTTTAAATAAAAAAAGTAAAAAGACCCTACACGATAAACCATCAGCGAATATAGAGTTACTCGAATCCATCCCTGTTTCCGCCGGAAATAACCTTGTAGTGGCCGGAGTTAATGATGAATACTGGATTATGAGTTCGGGTGAATCAGGATTGGAAATACTGAAGGTATTCAACCGGTCGGAATGGAAGCAGCGTGATAAAATGCGGGGCACAGATCCTGTAAAAAAAACACTGTTTGCAGAACTGTTAAATGGTTTTCAGAAAAACGGAGATGCCATAAACGGCAAGGCAGGAATAACAAATGAAAACTGAAGCATCAATAGTGCATACCGTTGGAAGTATTCCGGGAAATTTTAGGTCTGTAAAAACCAGGGCAGGTTTTAAAATGATAAAATCACTGATACTGCTCATTGCTTTAACAGGTTTTAGTATTTTCTTTCTTCCTTCGGAAAGCATTGCACAGGCATCATCGCAGGCACAAACCGGGGTAAATATAAACATCGGGGGAGATGTAGAAGATTTCTCAGTAGCAATCCAGGCACTGATTCTTTTAACAGTACTTTCTTTCGGCCCGGCCATTGTCACAATGATGACCAGCTTTACAAGAATTATCGTTGTCTTTTTCTTTTTAAGGATGGGGCTTGGCACTCAGCAGTCGCCACCCAACCAGGTTCTGCTGGGACTGGCACTCTTTATGACAATTTTTATTATGGCCCCCGCATTTAATGAAATTAATACCTTCGCAATAGAGCCATACATAGATGAGGAAATCACACAGACGGAAGCATTGGGAAGAGCGGCACTTCCATTAAAAGAGTTTATGGTAAATCAGACACGCGAGAAAGATCTGCTTATGTTTATGGATCTTGGAAATATTGACCCGGTTGCAGGTCTCGATGAATTACCTATCTATGTTGTTGTGCCCGCTTTCGTGATTAGTGAACTCAGAATTGCTTTCCAGATCGGTTTTTTGATCTATCTTCCGTTTATGGTGATAGACCTTGTTGTAGCATCAATTCTGTTATCGATGGGTATTTTGTTCCTTCCTCCGGTACTTGTATCGCTGCCGTTTAAAATACTCGTTTTTGTTTTGACAGATGGCTGGTTTTTACTTGTGGAATCCATGATAAGAAGTTTTAATTAATATGAATACGGAAGTCGGTTTATTTTGGTTACAGGAAGCGCTGACAGCTATGGTGGTTTTAGCCGGACCGATTCTTGCCGGTGCATTGATCATCGGTCTGGTTGTAGCCCTGTTTCAGGCTGTTACAACTATACAGGAAATGACTCTCGCATATGTTCCTAAAATGTTAGTTGTTGTGGTGATGTTGTTCTTTTTGTTTGGCTTTATGCTGGAATATGCAACAGATTTTATGGAGCGTATTTTTGCTTTTATTGCCACGATTAATGAATAAACCGGAATTTTTTGAGAGGAATTGAAGCCATATTAAAAGTATGCTTTTTATATAAGCATGCCACTAACGAACGTAAGAAAGAATTATTCAGGAATATCAGATGGAGCTTCTTCAGGTTGAAATTATTCTAACCTCTTTTCTCATTTTTGTGAGAGTTGGTGCTCTGATGGCAACAGCTCCATTTTTCAGTAATGGGTCAATACCCGTTCAGGTAAAGGTTTTTTTATCACTTGTGCTCGCAGTAATGCTTTTTCCTGTAATTCCGGTTCAGGATATGAGCATTCCTCTTGATGCAAATATGCTTCAGATTGTAATTGCTGTAATTAAGGAGTTACTGGTTGGAATAGCTCTCGGTTTAACGGGACAAATTCTTTTTGCATCTCTTCAAATTGCGGGTGAATTGATGAGTTTAAACATCGGAATTGCTTTTGCGAGTTTAATTGATCCTGTAAACCAAACGCAGCAGTCCATTATTGGCCAACTTTTCGTATTGCTCGGCACATTCATCTTTATAAGCACCGGTGGTGACGGATACTATATCCGGGCTCTGGCTCACAGTTTTGATATTGTACCTGTTGGTACGGTTGCCGCACATGCAGCCGCGCCTGTTTTTATCAATCTGGCCACGCGTCTTTTTATTACAGGAGTGCAAATTGCATCCCCATTTATTATTGTTCTTTTTTTGATGGATCTTTCATTTGCCATTTTTGCCAGGATCATGCCCCAGGCAAATGTCTTTTTTATTGCACTTCCGCTAAAGGTGGGAGTCGGGTTTGTATTACTGCTATGGGTATTGCCTTTTGCGCCAACAGCTTTTGATATGATTTTTACTCAAATATGGGATTCACTGGCTAAAATAATGGAAGCAATCGGATAGGCAAGAGACAAAAAGAAATAAAATGCTCAAGTTAAATTAAAGGCTTCAGCAAATTGATCAGCTTTCGGTTGCGATCGAGCCTGTATACATCGAAATCGCTATCCAGTGAGATAATGTATTTGATCTGCAGTGTCTCAGCAGCCTGTAAGAGAGAAGCGTGAGCTAAATCAGCCGGAAGATCTTCATATTTTTTTATAAGGGCATGTATTCTGGCAAGTTCCCACTGCTCAGTATTGTGGAGTTCTATTCCGCCTTCATAAACCCAGGATAGAAAATCGAGGCGAACCTGTGAATTGAAATCAAGCATGTAAGATGCTTCAGTTACGACAGGCCATGTAGTAATTAAACGGCCTTCGTACTTTTCCATGAAACGATAAACGATTCGGTGATATTGATCACTCCGGTCAAAGAGAGCAATAACCGGACCGGCATCAATCAGAGCGCTTTTCACGGATTTTTGATTTAATTTCTGATTTGTAGGATACAGAACGGTTATGATCGCCGCTGCTGTGCTTTCCGAAATACTTTTTTCCGGTTATGAAGGGTTGATTGTATGTTTTTTCTTTTGCCATATACTCTACGAGCGCTTCTTTGATGATTTCGGAACGGGATATATCTTTTTGATTTGACAAAACTTCCAGTTCATGTTCAATTTCTTTGGGTAGCCTTACCGATCTCATGCCGAAAATATTTTAAATTTATTGTTATACAAAATGTATTACTTTATTAAAAAATAATCAAGCCTCCTTAAAAATAATCCATTTTCAGGGGGCAACGGAATGTATAATATATAAGAGATTTCTGAATAAATTTTTGGTAACTCCAAAGCATCTGAGACCGCTTTTTGAGAAGGGATTGATTTTAAAATTTAACTGCCAGGCTAATATTGGGAAATTTTGTTTTGTAAGGTAGAACGAAGTTGTAGCAGTAATTTACCAACAATTTGAGATATACGGGCTTCAGTCAGACCCATAAGAAGTGCAATCTCTTTTAAGGTAAGGTCTTCATAATAGTAAAGGGCAAGGATAAGCCTTTCTCTCTCCTTGAATTGATTGATAGCCATTTTAATTTGCTTTGACATGCTCTCTTTCTCAAGATTTGAATCTGGTTGTTCAGAGGCGCTGTTTTCCAACTGATCTAAAACTGGTTGGTCAGATTCATGAGGATGAACGGTCTGATCAAGCGATAAAACAGCTCTTTGCTGAACATTACTTAATAAGCTTTGGTAGTTCTCAAGGCTCATCTCCATCTTTTCGGCTACCTCTTCATCATCCGGCTGGCGTCCCAGTTCCTGCTGAAGCTGATCAATAACTTCCTGTGCTTTTCCAAACTGTGTTCTGTCGGTTCGCGGAAGCTGATCGATGGATCTGAGGTAATCAATAATATTTCCGCGAATCCGGTAATAGGCAAACGTGTTAAATTGAATCTCTTTAGAACAGTCGTAATTTTCAAGTGCCTGAAGCAAACCCATGATTCCGGCGCTTTCAATATCTTCATATTGTGATAATGCAGTTTCCGGCCTGCGAACCTTTCCTATGATGCTCTTTACCAGTGGCATTGCTTCTGTAATAATGGCATTCCGTAATGCGATTGTCGGTTCTTCACAGTATGAATCGACCAATTCCTGAAGAGATAAATTCATAGATAATAATTCAATTTTCGAAGCATTCTATCCGGTAATAAGAATTCAGTTCTGAGTCGCATTTTAAAATCAGGTTTGATGTGTGGTTGCAGAGTGATCCGATTTTGTAGTAGAGGTTTCTTTAATGATATCAATCAGGAAGACAGATATTCTTGTTGTTATCACCAATACAGAAAATATGATTACACTTTTCAACATTGATTGTTCAATACCTGATCCTGAAAATGTTAAAAAGGAAAACAAAAGCAGGGAAACGATTGCGTAAATTCGGACTAACATATATATGGGGATTTTGATTACGGTTAAATATAATATCTATGAACTAAAAATCATCACTTTTTAAATTTTTCAGACTCCACTCAACAATTTTTTCAGAAGTTGTATTATTGTAAGAGTCTGTGTGAAGAAAACCGGTTTTAGTCTTGAGATAATATTTGTATATGTAAAAATTACCGGGACTGTCAACACAGTAGTCCACATTTGAAAATGAGATGTAATCCGGCTTAAAATAGTGATTCGCCGGCAGCTGATGAATTACCTGCTCGGGATCAAACAGGCTATGAGTTACAAAATGGTGTTCAGGTTCTAAAGGACCGTCAAATAGCAAGCTATATTCATTCCATTTTTGAGCTACTCCATCAAGTTCTAAAGGCAGAGCCTTTGTTTTTATGAAAAAAGTGGAGCCCTTTCCTTCACTGTTAAGTATCTGCCTCCATTCTGCATTGGTTGAAATAGTGTAACCCGGAATTTCATCCGATAAATTAACGCTCTTCAGCAATGAGGGTTGATCTGAAATAAGTACGGGCCGGAAGGTATCGGCCAAAAAATTCCGATTGTGACTTATCAGGAAGTTGATGACATTATCAATTCCGGAGCCTGACAAACCTGAAAAGAGGTAAACGCCGTTCGCAGAGTCCGGATTTTTTGGCTGTAACTCATTTGTAAGAATTTTTTTTATCTGATTCAGCTGAATTTCCGGTTGTCCGCTGGGAAGCATCGTATTGCTGAACCAATGATTTAAAAGATCAGGATGAAATTTTTTAGATAGCAGATGGCGGTAAACAGGATTCCCCGAAATATCTGGCATTAATTCATTTCCTATCCTTCTTGTAATACGCTCAAGCTGCTGAAGCCGCTGCTGAATATGCTCAAAATGAAAGTTGACGGACGGCGTATCATTAACATCTAAATAATGATTTCTCTTCGCCTCTTCGGGAAGGGAATCCCGGTAAATTTTATTCTCTTTATCAGGAGATTTTTCCGCTTTTCTCTTTTTTTGAGGTGGATAGGTATTATAACTATTGCTGCTTTTTTCAAAATAAACACCAGGGGTTTTCTCTTTTAACGTGCTTTTAACCCGAGAGTCTGGGTTGTCCCGATCACTTACCGGGGAGTTATCTGTTCCTTTATGAGATTCACTGTTATTCTCCATAAATTTATTTATGGATCTGTTTCCTTTGTCAAATAGTTCTTCAAACTGGCCCAAAAGAGGCTTCAGGAGATGAACCGGTTTTTTTGTTTTGGCATCTGAGCGATATCTGTCAATTTCAGATTCGTCTATAGCAACAGTTATTGAAGCAGGTATACCGGGCCTTGATTCGGCAGACTCAAGGATAACGAACTTATTGTTAAAGAGAAGTGAGGCCTTATCACGAGCCTCTGAGAGATTTACTCCTTTTACTTTTCTGATGTTCATAATTCAACGGGTTCCTGAAGTTGAGGTTCTGATTTCTGGAGTTCAATTTTATCAAATTTTTTAATCTGGGTATCAATTGTTAAATCGTTGTAAGATAGCACTACCACATCGGGAATTACCGATACAAGGAAATCGTAAATAGCAGGCCTTAGTACCGGCGAAGTCAGAATGATTGGCTTGTGTCCATCTGCAATCATATTTTCAAATATTTTATTACAGGCCACATAAAATTTCTCAACAGTATCGGGAGTGAATCCGAGTGTGCTTGGGTGAAGGTTTCCTTGCTGTGCCTGGGTAATAAGATGAGACTCAAGAGCGCTGTCGAATACGGAGACGGTTACACTCCCTGTTGGATCACTGTACATTTTTGTAATTTTATCTGCCAGGCTGTTTCGCACATATTCAGTGAGCACTTCAGGATTCTGAGTTTTTCCATGATAATCTGCAATCGTTTCAAGAATAGTGTTGAGATCGCGAATGGGCACTTGTTCCTTTAAAAGGCGTTTTAATACTTTTTGAATGTTACCGTAGCTCATCTTTTCAGGGATCAACTCTTCAACAACCGCCGGTGATGATTCCTTTAAATTTTCAATAAGTTTTTTCACCATTTGCCGGTCAAGTAATTTGTATGCGTTACGTTTAATGATCTCAATCAGATGAGTAGTGATTACAGCTCCGGCCTCAATAATGGAGAGGCCGAATTTTTCAGCCTCGGCTCTGTTTTTGGAGTTTACCCAAACGGCATCCATACCAAATGCAGGATCCTTGGTTTTTACTCCCGGAAGCTCAAGATCGAGATCAGCAGGTAACAGCACCATATGATATTCCGGCAGAAGATCTCCTTTTCCCTGCAGTATGCCACGCATTTTAATTACGTATTCATTAGCGTCCAGCTGGATGTTATCCCGGATACGAATGGGGGGGACAAGAATCCCAAGCTCAATTGCAAGTTGCTTGCGCAAAGACGACATCCGGTCAAGTAGGTCTCCACCCTGTTCAGGATCTACAAGCGGGATTACACTATAGCCGATTTCCAGTTCGAGTGTATCCATCAGCAGGTAATCCTCAATTTTATCATCCGGTGAATTCAGCTGTTCTTTTTCCTCGTTAGCCAGAGCCAGGTCCTGTTCATCCTCCTTGCTTTTTTTGTTAGCCTGATAAGCTAAAAATCCTGCAAGAAGCCAAAAGGGCAAAGCCGGCATTCCCGGAAGTGCACCCATTATGAAAATAAATGCAGCTGAGAGAGCAATCACTTTAGGACTGCCAAATAACTGGCCGGTGATCTCTGTACTTAAATTGCCTTCAGATGCAGCCCTGGTAACAATAATACCGGCTGCCGTCGAAATCAAAAGGGAGGGGATCTGGCTTACAAGGCCATCGCCGATTGTGAGAAGGGTATAAGTAGCGGCTGCATCACCGATATCCATACCTTGCTGCATAGTTCCAATTACAAGGCCGCCGATAATATTGATAAAGGTAATTAACAGCCCTGCAATCACATCACCGCGAACAAATTTACTGGCTCCGTCCATGGCGCCGTAGAAATCACTTTCCCTGGATATTTCTTCTCGTCTTTTTTTTGCCTCCTCATCTGACAATAATCCGGCGTTGAGGTCTGCATCAATAGCCATCTGCTTGCCGGGCATTGCATCAAGGGTAAAACGGGCTGAAACTTCTGCAATCCGTGAAGCTCCCTTGGTGATTACAACAAAGTTAATGATTACCAAAACAGCAAAAATAATTACCCCGATAACGTAATTGCCCTGCACAACAAAACTGCCAAAAGCCGCAATCAGGTTTCCTGCAAATCCTTCACTGAGAATAAGCCTGGTTGAAGCAACATTAAGGGATAACCGGAATAGTGTCAGTATCAAAAGCATGCCGGGAAACACAGCAAACTCCAGAGGTTTATTGGTGTAAAAAGCTACCAGCAGAACAATCACGGACAGGGAAACACTCATTGCCAGAAAAAAATCGAGCAGGCCTGGCGGAATAGGCAGCACCATAATCATCAGGATCATGAGAATGCTCGACGAAACCAGAATATCCGACCGGCTCATTAGAAAAGCTATCCATCCCTGTTTGTTTGGTTTTACTTCTTTCATGCTAATTAATATTCTTTTGTTTTAATTTGTAAACATATGCAAGGATCTCTGCAACAATCTGGAAGTAATCTTCCGGAACCGTTTCATCTTCTCGGGTTGATGCGTAAAGTGCCCTGGCCACAGGAGGGTTTTCAATAATCGGAATGTCAAACTCTGCTGCATGTGAACGTATTTTCAAGGCCCTTTTCCGCATACCTTTAGCCTTAACAACTGGCGCGCTGTTATTTTCAGGATCATACTGAAGAGCAACTGCATAGTGTGTTGGATTGGTGATTACCACATCAGATGACATTACTGCATGATCCAGCCGCTTTTGCTGAGAAAAACTGAGCGCAGCCTGCCGGCGCTTGTTTTTCATATGCGGATCTCCTTCCATCTGCTTGTGTTCGTCCCGCACTTCCTGTTTCGTCATTCGGAGTTCTTTCTTGTGTTGAAAACGCGTATACATCGCATCCATGATGGACAGAATAACTAGTGCTGTCAGAATTCGTGTCATAAGCAGTAAAATGAGCCGACCGGCTTCCGCGAGGGTTACACTCATAGGCATTACAAGCATGGTGATAAAAAGTTCAAGCTCATTGCTGAGTGTGATAAAGATGATTGTTCCGATAATAAATATTTTGCTTAGACCTTTAACAAGCTCTGCAATTCCACGCATCGAAAACACCTTTTTAAAACCTTTCATCGGGTCGATCCGGTTTGGTTTGGGCTCAATGGCTTTAGGTGCAATTACAACCCCGGTCTGTAAGAGGTTAGCAAGAAGCGAAACCACAAGCAGAGCGAGTAGTAATGGACTAATTACTTTAAATCCAAGTACTAACGTGGTTTCAAGAATTTGTAACGCCTGTTCGCTGTTGCTGATGGGCTGATCAAGATTAATAAAAATTTGCCGGAATAATGATTGAAACTGGTTATAAATCCATCCTCCGGAATAGAGAATAACCATTACCGATATCAACATCAGAAGTACGGATGATACCTCTTGGCTTTTAGGTACATTCCCCTCTTCACGAGCTTTTTCAAGCCGCAGTGCGGTGGGATCTTCAGTTTTATCTTGTTTATCCTGTTCAGGCATTCAAATCAATTTCGGATATCCACTCAGGTTATCTATTCAGTTTCCTTAAATGGATGATCATGTATAAATCCGGTTTTATTTATCGGATATCTGCTTGATATCATCCGGGTCTGTTCCAAATCTGCTGTTCGGATATATATCAAAAAGAATACCAGATTGTGAATTGGCACTTCAGGCTATTAAAAGAGATTGGCTGCCACATCCGGTCACCATTTATTTCCGCAATGCGGTAAATATTTCCTCAAATGGAAAAATCTGATGGTATGTGATCTGAAATTCCATTTCTAAATGAATAATGTGCTTGAAGGCATAAAAAAGCTGTTTTTTAAGAAAATTTTGAAGAATGGAAAAGTGATTGGATTTACATGGCACGAATATTGAAACAGATCTGATCAAACGTGAAAAAAAATTAATTTGATTATGATCGACCGGTTAACACACTCTATGCAGGCTCTTCAGCGGCTGATGAAAGCGCAGGAGGTTACAGCAAATAATATAGCAAATCTGAATACTCCGGGATTCAAATCAGACAAACTATTTTATCACTCCTTTATTGAACAGCTGAATGGCGAAACTTCTTCAATAGTGCGCCCGCAGCAGACAATCAATATGGGCCAGGGAAATTTTGAGTCAACAGAAAATCCGTTTGACCTGGCAATAGAGGGCAAGGGTTTTTTTAAAATTGATTTGGATGGGCAGGAGCTTCTGACCAGAAACGGCCGTTTCAGGCTCAATGCAGATGGGTTTCTGGTTAATGACGAAGGAGCGAATGTAATTGGCGAAAACGGTGCCGTGTCGGTTCCCCTTCTGCATGAACAATCCGGAACAGCAGAAACTGAGCAGAGAATTGAGATTTCCAAAGACGGAACGGTATTCGTAAATGATGAAAAAATTGACAAGATCCAGCTTGCAACAGTTGAGAATTTACCCGGTCTTCAGCGTCATGCTGCAGGTTACTACGTGGCTCCTCCGGATGTGGAAGTGATTAATGATACTGATAGTGCAGTTTTGCAAGGCTTTTTTGAATCGGGTAATGTAGATCCACTACAGGAAATGGTTGCTATGATGAATCATGCAGGCATGTTTGAAGCACAGCAAAAAGTTATGCTAACCACCGATGAACTGCTCTCGCGGGCTACAAACACAATTGGCCGGTTTTAAATGAATATGACAGGCATGGGCTGTTACATAAATATGTATGATTTGAAAAATAAGCCTGATACAGAAGAACTTTTTAATCCATAAATAAAACCATCATTATGCCAACACGAGCACTAAGTACAGCAGCACTCGGAATGAGTGCACAGCAAAGATCGGTAGATAATATTGCCAACAACCTGGCTAACGTAAATACAACGGGATTCAAACAGAGCAGCATCGCATTTCAGGATCTCTTTTATCAAAATGTGGAAATCTCGAAACGAGGCACATCATCAAATCAAATTAGCAGTGTTCCATCCCAATTGCAGCTTGGCCATGGATCGCGTGCTGTTGCCAATATCCGGAATTTTACACAGGGACCGTTAAGTGAAAGCGGGAATCCGCTGCACCTGGCCATTAACGGAAGCGGCTTTTTGCAGGTTGAAATGCCTGATGGCAGTGTGGCTTACACCCGTGATGGAAATCTCTCACTGGATTCAACCGGCCGGGTTGTAACTCAATCAGGGCTGCCTTTAGCAGATTTTATTGAGGTGCCTGAGGATATTCAGGGATTAAATATCTCAAAAGAGGGTATTGTAACAGCTCGCCTAAACGGTGAGGGTGATACGATTGAGCTGGGACAGATTGAACTTGCGAAATTTGTCAATACGTCCGGCCTTACCGCTTTGGGTGACAATCTGTATTCACAAACAGAGGCTACAGGGCTGCCGATTTTCGGTACACCCGGCATGGAAGGATTCGGAACAATTGAACAGGGTTTTCTGGAACAGTCGAACGTGGATATTGTAACTGAAATGGTGAACCTGATATCGGCTCAAAGAGCTTATGAAACCAATTCCAAGATGGTGCAGACAACCGAAGATATGATGGCAATGACCAATGCGATAAAACGATAAATGAATCTTCCTGAATTATGATATTAATAACAACTCTGATCCTCATCTTTTCCATCACAGGATATATACAAATTCGTGAGGCTAAACTTGAAAAGAAAATCGTGAATCTTTCTGAAGAGTATCTTCATGAGATCTATCACGAAACCGAATTTGAAGTTGAAGTTAAATGGATGCCTCCTGCTCTTAAAAAGCTCAATCAAACTGAGGTTAATGATATTCGTTTCCAGAACAGGGAACTTCCTAGAGGCCTGGTTTCTGCAGAAGTATTGTCAGAAAAAGGTATTCATCCGGTACAACTCTCTGTAAAGGTTAAGTTGAATTTGCCGGTAGCAGGGTCAAGGCTGTTAAAAGGCGATGAGTTTGCAATAGATGACCTGCACATTAAAAAAACTGATGTTACATCCCTGAAAGAGCTGCCCCTGCTTGTTCTGGATAATAACACCTGGATCGCAAAGAGAGATATTGAACCGGGAGAATTTATATATGAACGGGATGTCGCCAAAGGAAATATCCTTCAAAGAGGACAACAGATTACAATGATTTATGATGAGAGAAACCTGGCAATTGAAATGAACTGTGAAATCCGGCAGCCGGCGTCACCTGGAGAAGTTACAATTCTGAGATGCAGCGATACGGGTAAAAGATATGAAGCAATATTAAATGAAAACAAAATGGCATCATGGATAAAAACACTGTAAAAGACGACTTCGTTAAATTTTTAATTACGTTACTGCTGGTGCTGCTCGCGCAGGATCTCGCAGCTCAGCGATCCCTCTATTCTGATGTAAAAGCACACCAGGTGGGAGATGTAATCACGGTTATCCTTACTGAAAACATCAGCGGTTCATCCAGCAGCGACGCACGAACAAGATCGAGCCGTGATGGAAGCACGTCAAATACGTTTGAAGGAAGTGTATTTCCCGCATCAGCTACTTTTGGAGCTAATTCGAGTGTTGATTTTAACTCGGATGACCGGATTTCTTCAAACCAGAGACAACTTCTGCGTGGCACCCTTAGTGTGCGGATTGAAGATGTTGAAGAAGGGGGAAACTTCTTGATATCGGGTAAGAGGTCGATGGAAATCAGCGGTGAGTCGTACGAAATGACACTGAGTGGATATATCAGGGGAACGGATATCAACGATGCAAACGAAGTTCTCTCATATCGTATAGCTGACGCAGACATCGTCTACTACAATGAAGAGGGCCAGTTTACAGACGAGAGAAGAAAAAAACGGACATTGATGTGGATTATCCTTGGAGCCATAACCGGCGCTTCTGCTGCCATGGCAAGCTGATGAAATTTATAAATATGCAGATCATGTATACGAAATATTTACTACCAATCGTCCTGTTCTTCACATTCAGTGTTGGCACCCCGGTTTTTTCCGAAGCTCAAACAAGATTGAGTGATCTTGTTGAAATTAACAGAGCTCAAAAAATGGAATTAATCGGTTATGGCCTTGTGGCCGGGCTTGATCGATCGGGTGATCGTGCACTTAACCGCAGAGGAGCAGTGTTTACGGTTCAATCGATTGCCAGTATGCTTCGAAAATTTGATGTGAATGTAGATACAGATCATCTCAGAACAAGAAATGTGGCTGCAGTAATCGTAACTGCTACCATAGGCCCATACCATGCACCGGGAAGTGAACTTGATGTGACGGTTTCTTCACTGGGTGATGCAAGCAGCTTAAATGGCGGTGTATTACTCCAAACGCCACTAATCAATCCTCAGACCGACCGCGTATATGCATTTGCACAGGGTCCGCTTATTGTGGGCAGTATCAATAATGAAATAGCAGGTGCCCGTGTTGGAAGAAATCCAACACTTACAGCCACTGTGCCGGGGGGAGGCAATGTTGTAAACAGTGAAATGTATCAACCTGACCCAAATGAACCACTTGGTCTTATATTGAGAAATCCGAATTTTAACAATGCTTCGAGAATCGTGGACGCTATTAACGATCGTTTTGAAACGGAAATCGCAAGTGCCAGGAATGCGGGATTTGTTTCTGTTGAGTGGCCCGATGGTTTTGAGGATACAGGTGATCTCAGCTTTTTTACCAGCGTGGTAATGGATCTTGAAATTGATGTGGATATGCCCGCACGGGTTGTAATTAATGAACGAACCGGAACTGTGGTAGCCGGCGGAGATGTCTTAATCGGCCAGGTTTTGGTATCTCACGGGAACATCAGAATTCAGTCGCAGGTATTTCCATTCGTATCACAACCACTTCCATTCAGCAGGGGCGGAGAAACTGTGGAAAGCGCCACCTCTGAAGTTGCTGTTACGGAAGAATCAGCCAATAACATTGTTATTGAACAAGATACCAGGGTAGTTGACCTGGCAAACTCATTAAATGAACTCGGCCTTTCACCCAAAGATATTATATCGATTATGCAGGCGATAGACAGAGCGGGTGCGCTAAAAGGTAAATTAATCGTGATGTAAAATGAAACGTAAACAGAGATGTCAACCGGTATTGAGTGCACATGCCGGTGAAATTATCACACATTTGAAATTTAGATAAAGAACATGGACCCAATAAATATTCTTCAAAATTCATCTGTAAATACCAGGGAATTAAAAGATAAAAAATTATCGCAACAAGAAGATGTAAGCATGGAATTTGAAAGAATATTTGCCAGGCAAATGATAGAGCAAATGACAAAAAACATGTTTGATAACAGTGGTAGCGAGGGAATTTTGAAATCCGGAACCAGCATGTATAAAGAGCAGATTACGGATGTACTGGCTGATGCATTTGCTGAACAGGAGCCTTTAAAAATTGCACAAATGATGAGAAACTACTGGGCATCAAAAACAGACTCAGAATCTTAAATACACATAACAGATCCGAAAATGATATCACACCAAAAAACAAAAATTAAATCACTGGGCGATAGCCTTGCAAAACTTCATAACGAATATAATGAGGCAAGAAATTTACTTGATGATCAGATGCAGGCTGTCATCTATAATGACTTGATTTGGCTGAACAGCCTGATTGATAACCAGGTGACAAAATATGAAGAGATTCAAAAAACGGAAGAGCTCTTCAGGAAAACACTTATAGAGTTATTTCAGTATTACTATCCCGAAGCTACCCATCCTTCATTAACAAAACTTTTGGATGCGATTGAAGAACCAACCGAAGATCTGGACAAACTTCGAAGGGAACTATATGATCAGATTGAAAAGACAGAAAAACTTCGGCTGAGTCTGATGGATCTTCTTGATTTTGCAAGAAATCACAATACTGAAACAATTACAGCACTGTCGCAAATCGCGCAACAGATTTATCAGAATTATAATGCAGAAGGGAATATGAATGCAGCCGAAATGAGCAGCCTCGGGCTAAATCAAAAAGCATGAAAAAATGAGATCACTATTTGAAATATCAACACGCGGACTGTTAAGCGCAAGAGCAGCATCCGAGACGGTATCCAACAATATTGCAAATGCTCAAACCCCCGGTTTTTCGAGGCGGCGGGCAGTATTGACAGAAGAAGTACAGAGGCTGCAATCAGGTGTATTTGGAAAAGGTGTTTCCGTAAGTGAAATACAGCGTTTACGTGATGGACTCATCGATCAGCAAATTATACGTAATGAACATCAGCTTGGTGACTTTTCCGAAAAAGCCAATCTTTTCAGGCTGATGGAAACCGCCCTGGTCTCGGTGGATGGAGCCGGTCTTGACTCATCAATGAGAAAATTCTTTGACTCGTTTTCTGACCTTTCTACGAATCCGCAGGACATAAATCTTCGCAATATTTTGATATCCGATGCAGTATCGCTTACCGAGACATTTAGAAGTCTTGACAGCAATCTGGATGAGTTCAGCGACCAGGCACTACAAACAGCTAACGGTAAACTTGATCGTGTTAATACTCTATTGCAGGATTTGGCTGCACTTAACGGGGAAATTGCCAACTCAAGTGCTGATAATAATCCAAATAACAATGCACTTGACAGGCAGACTGAGAAATTAAAAGAACTTGCAGGTCTGGTTGAATTCAATACACTTGTTTCGGATCAGGGTACAGTTGAAATTCGGATTGGCGGAGTCTCTGTTTTAAATGGAGGCCAGGTTTCTGCAATGAGAGCGGAAATCGATGAAGAAAATAACATTTACAGAGTTCGCATGGAGGGGGGTAAAGTAGTTGAACCCGGAAGAGGTGAGCTGGCGGCAAATATATTTATGTTCACTGAAGGTGTGCCGGAAATCAGAGAAAAGCTGGATAATATTGCAGAAACATTTATTGACAGAGTGAATACAGTTCACAGTACCGGTTATGGTTTAAATGATAACGTACTGAGAAACTTTTTTGATCCGACTTCAAACAGTGCGGGAAACATTCGTATTGAGCAGCAGCTGGTAGATGACCCATCAAATATTTCAGCATCGTCAATGCCCGGAGAGGCAGGAAATAATGATATTGCCCTTGCTATCTCATCATTGCAAAACGAAAAAGTATTGGGTAATCAAACATTCAATACCAATGCAGTTCAGTTTATGAGCGCTCCGGGACTGAGACTCAGTGAGCTTAATCAAAAAATTGATTCGGCAACGGCATCGAAAGAGTTTCTGACTGTGCGCCAGGAGCAAGTTGCCGGCGTAAGTATTGATGAGGAACTCGGAGACCTGATCCGGTTTCAAAATGCATTTCAGGCATCTGCTCGCGTGCTCGAAACCGGCCGTCAAATGTTTGATACTCTATTAAGTATAGCCTGAAAAATCAGGAAAAAAATCCTATACCTTTTTTTGAAATTTTAAAAAATAATTGAATTAAAATGAAAATTACAGAATTTATGGCGTCAAGTGCCTTCCGCCAGCAGGTAAGATCAACTCGTGCAGATACGGTAAAGTTTAATGAAGAAATTGTAACCGGGAAAAGGGTTCGGAAAGCCTCGGATGATACATCTGCCTTTTCAATTGGAAAAATAACGGAAGACCTGATCCGTAAAAATCAGCAATTTGAAAAAAGTGCTAATACGGGCTTATTCCATGCACGAACAGTCCAGGATTCACTTGACAACATGAACGATCTAATGGTTTCATTGAAAAACCTCCTGATCAGTGGTGCAAATGATACATTTAATGCAAATGACAGGCAGGATATGGCTCTTCAGGCGCGCTCCATCAGGGATGATCTGGTTGATCTTGCAAACAGTCAGTTTAATGATACATTCGTTTTTGGAGGAACTAATACAGATACGGAACCTTTCTTTGCAGATGCCGCGGCAGCCGGTGGTATTGGAACAAATAGTACAGACCGGCCGCTGAAAGTACAGGTTGGAAATAATACAGTAGTTGAAACCAGTATAACAGGTATTGAGCTGAGAGATACGCCCGTGGGTGATCTCTTTGAAATAATGGATGATGCAATAACAGCTCTTGAAACAAATAATCTCGCAGGAATTCAGGCTGGTATCGACAATGCAGATGAAACCGTAAAACATTTGATTACTCAGTCAACAAAGACGGCCAATAGTATTAACCGGCTTGATTTTGTGGTGGAAAGGCTTGAAGGCCGGATCATAGATCAATCGGGAGAATTAAGCCGGCTGGTTGATGCTGATATAGTAGATTCAATGATGAATTTTCAAAGTGCGCAATCAACACTTGAAACGGTGATGGCAACACAGGCCAGAATGTCACAGACAAGCCTTCTCAACTTTTTGAGGTAGTAAGTAAAGTTATAATCTCACAAATTGAGTTATGGAAACAGATAAATCAGAAATAGTATCACAGTAAAAAAACAGCTGGAGATAAAAATGGATACAAGATTAATTTCGGTTATAGTTCCAATGTATATCAACTCTTCATTAAAACCGGACAAAGATTTTTTGGAAAGATTATCAGTTTTCGGAGAAGTTTTATTTGTTTTGAATAAAAATCAGAATCCGGAAGAGATTTCACGCTATTCGTTTCTTATCTCAGACCAGGTTTGCTGTACGGAAACTTTAAACAGGGCTTACCGGCAAGCAGAGCATAACTGGATGTTAATTCTGGAACCGGGTGAGCAGATTTCATTAAAAGATCTCCAAAATTTGCAACCTGAATCAGGATACTGCTATAAGGCAGTTCTCGAGTCGGGTGAGAATGAACTTGCAAAAAGAAATTATGCAATCAGAATGATCCCAAAAATTAAGGATACTTTGTCGGCATTTAGCGGACAACTTGTTCCGGATGTAACTGAATTTATTGCTTCACATGATTTATCGGTAGCGAGGAGACCAATTTTCATTAAAAAAGACAGCGAGATGACGGATTTGAACTACCTGGAAGCGGTGCATGAATTGACTCCTGATACTCCGATGGACTATTTCTGGCAGGCCGTTTACTACTCTGAAAAACAAAAATTTTACCAGGCTGAGAAGCTTTTTCGCCAATCGATGAATACGGATTTCCTTCCGGAGTTCTACCACCTGGCTGCCCGGAATGGATTAGCTATATCATTGTTTGAGCAGCATCGGCTGGATGAAGCATTTGACATAGCTGATGGCTCTGTGCTCTTAAACAATCGCCAGTATACTCCCTGGATATTAATGCATAAAATTTGCTGGATGAAATCGGACTGGACCGGAGCTTATCAGTACCTGGAAAAATATCTTGAAGCCGGGAGGTATGATTCAGATTCATGTTTTGATGTTGTAATGAGTAAATCTGATATCTTTTACTTACTTGCGGAAGTTTCACTTTATAACGGTGACTATAGCAAAGCTTTCCGGCATCTTGAAAAATTCTTTGAAATTAACAACGGCGAGGTAAGTGACGAAATACCGGAGAAGTTATTAATTTATGCAGCTGAGTTACAGCTAAAAGAAAAAGCAATCTTTTATTTTAATGAAATATACAGCCGGCACTCTCTGGAAAAACCTGACGAAAAGGCGATGAGTCGCTTACTTGAAACACTGTCACTCATTGAAGATAATGGCTGGAATGATTTTGCAAGTGATATCTATGAAAAACTGATTGCCGTATACCCCGGTAATCACAAAATACTTCAGGGCTGGCTCACATCACTTCTCCGGAGCAATCAGCTGCAGAAGGCAAGGGTGCTTATGGAAAATATCAAAAATCCGAAAATAAAAGAGCCGGCTGAACAAACTTTCCAATACTTTCAGTAATGTATTGCCGGGTACAGAAATAAAATATTTATTCTGCGGAAATTACAAACCGGAAATTAAGTTTGTTTAATTTTTCGGGAAGATTGCAGGCGCTTCTATATCTTATCAGTGGAATTTGTAAGGGCTGTTAAATTCAGGTAACCAAATTGCCCGAAATCACGTTGATAAGAAAAAATCTATGTCAGATAAAAAAGAAAGAATTTATCTATCACCACCACATATGGGGGGTGAAGAAGTTAACTTTGTCAGGAAAGCATTTGATGAAAACTGGATTGCCCCGCTTGGACCTAATGTCGATGGGTTTGAGCACGACCTGGAAAATTACACCGGCCGGAAGCATGCGGCGGTGGTAACATCAGGAACAGCAGCCATTCACCTGGCCCTGATTCTCAACGGTGTGGGTCCCGGAGATGAGGTGATCTGCCAGTCATTTACATTCACGGCAACGGCAAATCCCGTCCGGTATCAGGGTGCAACTCCTGTTTTTATAGATTCAGAACCGGCTACATGGAATATGGATCCGAAATTGCTTGAAAAGGCAATTCTGGACAGGAAAAAAAAGCCAAAGGCAATTCTTGTGGTACACCTGTATGGGATGCCCGCGAAAATGTCAGAAATTATGCAGATTGCAGAAAAATATGATATACCGGTAATTGAAGACGCAGCAGAAGCATTGGGCTCATCCATCCGTAACCGCAGCTGTGGAACGTACGGCACCTTATCGGTACTCTCATTCAACGGGAATAAGATTATTACAACATCGGGTGGCGGAGCTTTACTTGGTGATGATGAGAATATGATCCGGAAAGCAAGGTTTCTGGCTACCCAGGCTCGTGATGACGCACCACACTATCAGCATTCTGAGCTTGGATACAATTACAGAATGAGTAATATTGTTGCAAGCGTAGGCCGCGGACAGATGATGGTGATTGATCAGCGTGTGCAGCAACGGAGAGCGATTCATGAGTACTATTTTGAAAAACTTGGCAGTACATTTTTTACCTACGAAAAAACTGGTTCAGCATACAGTGTTCAGGGTACATCTCCTATGGGAATCTATTTTCTGAAAGAACCCGATGGGTTTAAAAGTAACCGATGGTTAACAACCATTCTTGTAAACCCGGATGAAACGGGAGGTGTTACCCGTGAGGATATCCGCCTTGCACTGGAAGCAGAGAATATTGAAAGCCGTCCTCTCTGGAAACCGATGCACATGCAGCCGCTTTACCGGGAATTTCCATTTTTCGGTTCTTCAGATAGCGTATATTGGAGATCTGAGGAGCAAAAAGAGGTTTCCGGGGATAAATCTGGAATTTCAGAGTTTCTGTTCAAATACGGACTTTGCCTGCCATCAGGCAGCACAATGAGTGAGGCGGATCTTCAACGGGTTTCTGATATTGTAAAAAATACTTTGCAAAAGAAATAGATTAGTAAAGAATGAAATAGTCTGTGATTAATTTCGCATTAACAGGTAGAAGATTTGAAAGTAATCATTTTCAAAAAAAAATGATTTTGATTGTGCGGTGACACATCATCTTCATTTGTTCCACTTTTGGAAATGCAATGTAATGCTTCTTGTATTATAAAATTGTAATCGGTATTTATTGAAATATTAAATAAGTTTCTTGAAGAAAAGTTACGGTAAGTGTAATAATTTAATATTTGGGTAAATTTATCAATACTTTGTAACTATATATTATTGAAGTAGAGACTAAATTTTAACAGGGTGAATTAAATAACTGAAAGCAGAATTTGAAAATTTGTTTTCACATTAACAAAAACTGGTTGTACAGTTTAAATGCCGTTCATAGTTTCAAAAAAATATGAACGGCAGGGAGAATATTCAAGAATGATGACTAAGCTGAAAGATTTAAAACCAAACTCTTTTTTAAGATCTCTCTTTTTCTACGTTGGGGACATCTTATCATTGATACTTGCATCAATAGTAGCATTTGCTATTGTTTCTAATTTCTCTTCTTCTGAAAGAGTGTTTCCATTTTTAAACACAGCGCTTCTTATCGGATGTATGATTTTGGGTCTTACGATCTATAAAGTCCACAAAGCCAACTGGCGATTTGTGAGCATCAGGGAGATGGCCCGCATCGTACTGGGTATGACCGCGGGATATATCATATTTGTTGCTCTCGCCGGTTTCATATTAGAAATGGGGAATTTTGAATACGCATTTTCTGCACTTGTTTTAACGAATGGCCTGCTGATTGTCGGCGGATTCAGAATAAGCAAAAGAATTGCAAGTGAGCTTGTCAGCTATCCTGTGGTAAATAAACGGGATAAAGACAAAAAGAAAAAAGTTGTCATATTTGGTGCCGGAAGTGCAGGTGATCAGATTATGAGGGATATTCTGCGAAACGATGAGTGGAATCTGAAAATTTTGGGTGCTTTTGATGATGAGGCAATTGCAGGTACTACGATGCATGGAATTAAAATCCTCGGTGATAGAAATTATCTGCTCCAGTTTATTCAATCGAATCGGGTGGATCAGTTAATTGTGGCAATTCCATCGCTTCCTAAAAGAGAGTTGAAGGAGTTTACAGATCTTGTAAAAGAGGTCTGCCCGAATTTGAAGCTGAAAGTTATACCGTCCTTTCATCTGCTTACCGATAATCCTATCAGCATTAAAAATGTACGTGATATCAGTATTGATGATATCCTGGGACGTGATCCGGTTAAAATCGATATTGATACGATTAAAGGGAGTATTACCGGAAAAACGGTGTTGGTTACCGGTGCCGGAGGCTCGATCGGAAGCGAAATTATACGGCAATGTGCTCATTTAAATCCGGAAAAACTGATTGCACTCGATGTTGATGAAACAGAATTATTTCACCTTGAAAATGAGCTGGCTGAGAAAAATTTCAAGATTCACTCATGTGTGGCTAATGTAGCTGACAAGAAAAAGGTAGATCAGATCTTGAGTATGATTAAGCCGGAAGTCATTTTCCATGCAGCTGCTTATAAACATGTTCCCATGATGGAGAGCTTTCCTGAAGAAGCGATC
This sequence comes from uncultured Balneolaceae bacterium, assembly GCA_964517005.1. GTDB lineage: Bacteria > Bacteroidota > Rhodothermia > Balneolales > Balneolaceae > CAYVBJ01. Next base: position 38,619 of record CAZFAJ010000016.1, read on the forward strand.
AAGGTAAATATCGGAGGGACTCGTATTTTGGCGAGCCTTGCATGCAAACATAAGGTCGATAAATTTGTAATGATTTCGACAGATAAGGCTGTAAATCCTACAAATGTGATGGGAGCTACAAAACGGGTAGCTGAAGAAATTTGTATGTCTCTTAATAATACATGTTTAACCAAATTTATATCTGTCAGGTTTGGAAATGTACTGGGATCAAGAGGTTCTGTAGTTCCGATCTTTATCGACCAGATCAAAAACGGAGGGCCGATTACAATCACGGATCCGGAGATGAAAAGATATTTTATGACCATTCCGGAAGCTGTTTTGCTGGTAATGCAAGCCGGTTCTATAGGAGTTGGGGGCGAAGTATTTGTTCTTGACATGGGTGAGCCGGTGAAAATCATGGATATGGCCAGGGATCTTGTCCGGCTTCACGGCCTCGAACCGGATAAAGATATTCAGTTTGAATTTACTGGCCTACGCCCGGGCGAGAAATTATTTGAGGAACTGTTAAATGCAGAAGAGGGAGTTGAAAAAACTGAACACTCTGAAATATTTAAGGCAATCTGCAGCAAAAAAATGACGAAAGAAGATTTGCAAAGGCATATATCAAGTCTGTTCAGATGTATTGATGGCGGTGAACTTGACTCTGTAAGGTTCATCCTGAAGAAAATGGTACCAACCTACAGTTACAAAAAAGAAGCGCAAGACTCGGAAAAGTTTTTGATAGCTGCAAATGGTAACGGCCATAGAAATGTGGAGAATGGTAATGGCAAACACAGAGGCGATCTGGCCAAAATGGATTCCTCTGTTGGCAGGTAAAGAAGATATTATAGTGACAGTCAATTCAGTCTCCGCTTCACAATAAGTATTACTTCTACTCAAGTCCCCGGAATTTGGCTGTTAGTACAATTGCAGCGGTTTCTGTTCTCAGGCGATACCTGCCGAGAGTGATTTTGTCGACATTGTGAGTATCAAGAAGTTTTCTTTCATTCTCTGAAAAGCCACCTTCCGGGCCAACTACCAAAAGATGATGCCCGTTTTGATTCAGGTTTTGATTCTCTGAACTGTCTTTAGTTTCATCAGCTGCAATAATCCTGGTAAATTTCTGAGCCAGTATCACATCCGAAAGTGAATTTTTTAATGCTGCTTTTGGCAAAAAAAATCGCAGGCTTTGCTTCATCGCCCGCAGTATAATACTATCAATACGCTCCGTCCGAATCCCTGTTTTTTCACTGTGATCACCCTGGTAGATTACTATATTATTGATCCCAAGCTCAGTACATTTTTCAACGGCAAACTCAAGGCGGTCTCTTTTTTTAATTAAGCCAATTGCCAGGGTAAGCTGCGGATCAGCAGGGTAAAATGTTTTAATATTTCTGATTTCGGCAGTGACTTCCTGCTGATTTATATCAACGATTATTGCCTCATAAAGAGAACCTTTCCCATCTGTGACGGAAATCGAATCTCCGGTTTTATGTCGCAATGCCCGTATGGCATGCCGCGCTTCATCCTGTTCTAAAACAAGTTTTGTATCAGAAATATGGGAAGGATCAGAATAGAAGAGATTCATTTATTTTTCTGTCTTATGATAAATCGATCCCGGGATAAATGAAGTTCTGCCTGTTTTTAAGACCTCTGAGATGTACGGCCCGCAAATTTTACAGCTGTTACTGCAAATATTCGCTTCCCGAAGTTCTTCAAGGTTTTGAAAGTCCTTGATTTCAGCAACTTTTTTTATTTCTTCAAATGAAATATTGTGACAAATGCACCGGTCAATTGACATCAAAAAGAGGTTAAATTAATGTGAGGATAAAGCCTAGTGTTAAGTCAAACATGAAATGTCGTAAGAAACCTGTCAGCACCCACTGGATCTGACAGCGTTGGATTTTGACGCTGACAGAAACCCGGAAAAGCACCGGGAATGCTGTCAGGTCTTTATCCGACAAATGAGTATTGACATAACACTAGTTTACAATGTTTGTGAGTGCGGATGAGTTTAATTCATTTTATGAATCTTTAAAATGTTTTCCGAGCTTTAATCCCTGCCCCTGGTAATTGCTGCTGATTCCACCGCTTCCATACACAAATTGCGGTGATTCCGTATTTGGTTCAAATTTCATGCTGCAGAATGTTTGCCCGTGCTCAATCAAAAAGGGCACATCATGAGACCTGACTTCAAGGACTGCCCTTGCCCCTTTATCTTCTACGGTGCCGCCAAAACCGCTGTCAAAAAAGCCGGCGTAATGGGTTCTGAGTTCACCGGACCCGGTATCGTATGCGATCATCTCCGCAGCAAGGTGTACGGGTATCCGGCATCTCTCTTTGGATGCAAAGATATAGAATGCTTCCGGTTCGAGTATTAAATGTTCATCCGGCCTTGCCTGAATAGGTTCCCAGAAATCGGAAATGGAGTAATGATTTATTTTACCCAGGTCAATAAAATCCCTGTGTTTTTTTGCTTTGTATCCCACAATATCATCATTATTACCCAGCAGATTGACGCCGAGAAAAAGGCCCCGGTTAACTTTCAGCGAATTGAGCGTAACAGGTTCGCCATTCTCATCAAACAGAAGTGGATCAGTTTCATGTATACGCAAAAGATCCTGATCACTGAGCACGGTGTAGCCGTGACGAATGCGAAGCTGGTTTAGTTTCTGCCCTGTTTCTACTTTTATAGGAAATGATTTTGGTACAACTTCAAGATAAAGCCTTCCCTGATAACCGGGTTCAATTTCTTCAAAACGGTGAGAGTAATCGGTGATCACACGGGTAAAAATATCAAGACGGCCTGTTGTGCTTTTGGGATTCGCTTTTGCAGAGAGATTCTCTTCCGAGAAAAGCGGAACAGGATTCGCAGGTTGATTTCCGTTGAATAGTCGTTTCTGCGAATGATAGTGTGAATGCGGAAGGGCAAGGGATTCAAGAAGCGGAATGATATAGACACAATTGGGCTCCAGAACAGCTCCGTTTTCAATCGAAAATGTATATTGGTGCAGCTTGTCAATTTTTTGCTGAACACTTTCATCTTCAGGTAAAAAACTGCAACGCACGCGATGAGCCGTGGTACCGAGACGCAAGTCCAGTGAGTTTGGCTGAAACTGATCTTCCTCAATCGGGAAATTTTCATCAGCCGAAATAATGCCCGTCTCACAGAGCAGTCTTAATTTCTGAACCGGAAGAATTCCTTTTGTTCGCAGACGCAGTTCCTTAGTGCTTTTCTCCATATAAATAATAAGTAAAGAATTTAAAACAGGAGAAAAGGTAAGGATTAATTATCTGTAATTTCCAATTTTTCCAACCGCTTTTCCCTGGGCAAGAGATTCAAGCCTGGCTACCTGATCCCACAGTTGCATAGCCTCCTTCAATATTTCATTAAACTCATCATTGACAATCGGATAGAAATACTCCGAACCCCAAATCTGTCTTGCCAGTTCGGCTTTCATTCGTCCGTAATTGAGCCATGAGTTTTCCTTATAGAATTCATTAGATACGATCAATGTATCTCCTTCAACTTCCGGCTCTTCAATTTGATCGGATATCTTTAAACCTTCATCCTTCATCATTTGCAGAAATTCCTGCTTATCCTCATCACTCCAGGTAAAATTCTCTCTGAAATCCTGAAAATTTTCCTCCCATTTGTTTCTGAACTTTTTGCCATTTTCATCCAGGTAATCTCGTACAAAATTGAAATCAACTCTGTTGGCAAGCATAAAATTAAACATGTACCCATTGACGGTAGTATCTTCCTGTACAATGTAATCAGGTACAATTCCGCCCCCGCCGTAGACGGTACGTCCGGCCTCAGTTGAAAATTTCAGGGAATCCGGCACATGATCGATGAACTCATGAATATCTGCTGAAGCATCATTTTCTCTACGGACTATTTCATAAGAGTAATCCTCGCGTCCGCGATCAAACGGTTTTTGAATCAGCCTTCCCGATGGAGTGAGGTATCGTGAGATAGTCACCCTGATGTTGCTGTCGTCGACCAATTCATATTGCTGCTGAACCAGTCCTTTGCCAAACGTGCGCCGCCCGACCACAAGCCCCCTGTCATGATCCTGAATGGCTCCGCTTACAATTTCACTTGCTGATGCGGAACCTTCATTCACCAAAACAATTACCGGCATGTTGCGGACAATCCCGTTCCTCTTGGATGATACTTCACTGTTAAATCTCGAATGCCGGCTCTCGGTTGAAACAATTTTAGTTCCGCGTGGAAAGAACTCTTCCGTTATGGCAATCGCCTGACTTAAATACCCTCCCGGATTATTACGAACATCAAAAACAAGTCGTTCCATCCCGCTTTCTTTCAATTTATCAATGGCTTCAACAAACTCTTCATGAGTTGTAGCCGCAAACCTGTTGAGCTTGACATAGCCCGTTCTGTCATCCAGCATGTAACTGGTATCAATAGTTGTTAACGGGATATCGTCACGTACAATGGTAAATTTCAGGGGGTTTGAATTGTTGGGGCGCTTAATGGTTACATCAACCTCCGTCCCTTTCTGTCCGCGGAGCTTTCTGATTACATCTTCATTTTGGAACCCGATTGCACTGCTGTCATCTATCGATATAATCCTGTCGCCCGACATAATCCCCAGCTGATCACTCGGTCCGCCTGATATGGCTGTGATAACGGTGATGGTGTCCTGAATGATGTTGAATTGAACTCCGATCCCCTGAAATTTCCCGGAAAAATCTTCCTGAATTCGTTCACTGTCTTCCGGCTCAATGTAAACCGAGTGCGGATCCAGAAGAGAAAGCATTCCGCGTATGGCAGATTCAGTCAGCCTGCTCATATTTTCATAAGGATAGTTGTTTGCTATGTAGAGGTAGGCATCTTCAAACCGGCTGTAAGAATCGCGCAGGTCCTCAATCCGGATATCGGTGAACGTTGTGTCAATTGGTGTATTTTTTACTGTTATGGTTGAATCCTTAATATTTTCAACCATCCCGATGACACTGCTTTTATAAAGTTCTGCTACATCAACCTCCCCAAAGTAATTATCTACCACTCGCCGCTGAACCTGAAGATATTTGTGCAGATTTTCCTGGTGAACTTCATTTTTAACATAGACATTGTCAATGCCGGCATAGGATATACCCGACAGTAACAATAATATTATAAGCTGGGGCGCAAAGAACTTTCTCACAGTCATCAATTTTTAATTTTGTTATTTTTATCAGGTAACGAAATAAGTATAGATATAATTATACACAATCAAATTTCGAACTGTTAACGATTATCTTATCATTTCATAAAATGAAATTAATTTTTAATCTGCAAGTGAATTACAGGATCTTAACTCAATCACATAATGTATTTTAAAACGGTTATATGCGTAACTCAAACGTTAAAGAATATAGTGGCTCAGATCTTTGTCCTTAACAAGATTGTTCAGCTGTTTGTTCACGTACTCTTTATCAATATTTATCTCACCTGAGCTGATATCATCAGGTACGGCAAAAAGAAGTTCTTCGAGCAGCGAAGATAAAATTGTATGAAGTCGTCTTGCACCGATATTTTCAATTTGCTGATTTACCTGTGCGGCAATTTTTGCAATTTCACGAATGGCCGATTCATCAAATGTGATGGTTACTCCTTCGGAAGCGAGCATTGCCTGGTATTGCTTAGTGAGTGCATTCTTCGGTTTCGTCAAGATATTGAAAAAGTCTTTTTCCGTTAGTGAATTCAGTTCTACCCGGATTGGGAAACGCCCCTGAAGCTCGGGAATCAAATCGGATGGTTTTGAGACGTGAAACGCTCCGGATCCTACAAAGAGTATGTGGTCCGTCCTTACAAGTCCGTGTCTTGTTGAAACAGTGCTGCCTTCAACAATAGGCAGCATATCGCGCTGAACGCCCTGCCGGCTGACATCAGGACCGCCTTTGCCGCCGCCGGAGCCCGAAGATGATTCTGCAATTTTATCTATTTCATCGATAAATACAATTCCCTCGCTTTGAACGCGATCGAGCGCTTCCTGTACAGCCGCATCATGATCAATCAGTTTTTCTGCTTCTTCTTCCAGCAAAATTTCACGGGCTTCTTTTATCGGAAGGGAACGTTTTACTTTTTTCCCTCCGCCTGCAAGATTGCCCAGCATATCCTGCAGATTCACTCCCATCTCTTCCATTCCCTGAGGACCAAATACCTGCATCATAGGGGTTTTTTTGGAGTGTACTTCAATTTCAATTTTACGATCTTCCAGTTCTCCGTTTTTGAGCTTTTCGCGAAATTTTTCCCGTGTGCGTTCATTTAATTCAGCATTACTTGCTTTATCAGGATCAAAATCATTTCCGCTGTTAAAGCCTGTAGATGTAGAGGGCGATTTTTTTACCGGCGGAATGAGAATGTCCAAAATCCGGTCTTCAACAATTTTTGCTGCCTTCTCTTTCACTCTCTCCTGCATCTCCTCTTTAACCATATTTACTGCGATATCAGTGAGATCGCGAATCATCGATTCCACATCTCTGCCCACATACCCCACCTCAGTAAATTTTGAAGCTTCCACTTTCATGAAGGGAGCCCCGGTCAGACGTGCAAGCCGGCGCGCAATTTCTGTTTTTCCCACACCGGTAGGACCGATCATAAGAATATTATTTGGGATAATTTCTTCTCTTATCTCTTCTTCAGCCTGTAGCCGGCGCCATCTGTTTCGGAGTGCGATTGCAACCGATCGTTTTGCTTCTGACTGACCGATAATGTACGTATCGAGTTCGGCAACAATCTGACGAGGTGTCAGGTTATGGCCTGATATTTTTTTTAGTTCTTTCATAAAAAATAGTTATTCAATTTCTAATATTGAGAGATTGTGATTTGTGTAGATACAGATATCAGCCGCTATATGAAGTGACTTTTCTACGATTTCTCTTGCTGATAAACCCGGAGCCTCGCTCTTTAGTGCCCTGGCTGCTGCAAGTGCATAAGAACCGCCGCTGCCGATGGCCAGAATTTGATCATCGGGCTCAATAACATCTCCCTGGCCGGAGATCACAAGTGCAGTATCTTTGTCGACCACCACAAGAAGTGCTTCCAGTTTTTGGAGGAATTTATCTTTGCGCCAGTCTTTGGCGAGTTCAACAGCTGCCCTTTGCAGATTACCGTTATAGCTGTTTAATTTTTCTTCAAACCGTTCAAATAAGGTAAAGGCGTCTGCTGTTGAGCCTGCAAAACCTGCCAGAATCTTACCATCCTGCAGCTTTCTGACTTTTCGAACGGTTGCTTTCATTACGGTTTTATCCATCGTTGCCTGACCATCGGCGCCCAACGCAATTTTACCATCATGGATGATACCGAGAACAGTAGTTGCATGGAGATTCATTGTGTTTCTCATGATGTTGTGCAAAAAGTTTAATGAAATATGATTATGGGTGATTAGCTGTTTTGGGGTTGTCTCCGGTTGGGCCGTCTTCCTTTCTTCTCATAGCTTCCGTTTTCTGAGTCTTTTGAGTAGTACTCAACGTCCTTTTTTTCACTGTCACCGCTTTCAAGTTCCTGAAGTTCTATATGGGCTTTTTCAATTATTTCATCTACTGATTCGCCTTGCTGAACTACTTCGGTTATATCAATATCGGATCCTGCCAGAGTGGCTTTAAATTCATTGAGAGAGACAGACTCGTCTGCTATAAGACATATTTTTAACCGGTATTTAATCATCCAGCGCCATCTGAGATTAAAAAACCCGCGTTCAAGAAATGATTTTAAATAGGGATTGATATAGAGATCAACAGCCCTGAAATCTGATGTGGAACGAAACGTGCTGATCCAGCTTTCAATATCGGTGACGATTGTATCACGGGTTACAACTGAGCCTGAGCCTCCGCACATAGGACATACCTTTGACACGGAATTTACAACGCTCGGACGTATTCGCTGCCTGGTAATTTGCACCAGGCCAAAGTCACTCATTCCGATTACATTGGTTTTAGCCCGGTCTTTTTTAAATTCTTTTTTGAGTTCATCATAAATTTTCTTTCTGTTCTTGTCAATTCTCTGATCGATGAAATCAACAACAATAATACCGCCTATATCACGCAGACGCAGCTGCTTCGCAATTTCACGCGCAGCTTCCAGGTTTGTTTTCAGTGAATTGTCTTCCTGTTTCTGTTTTGCCGCATAAGGACCAGAGTTTACATCCACCACATACATGGCCTCCGTCTGTTCAAAAATAAGATAACCGCCTGATTGCATACGCACCCGCGGACTAAAGATTGAATTTACATCACCAGCAATATTCATATGATCAAAAATATGCTCTTTCCCCTTGTATAACTGAACACTCGGCAGCATTTGAGGGGCAATGTTTGAGACGTATCCTTTTATGGATTTGTAGAGCTGGTAGTCATCAATCAGAACACGGTCATACTGCTTAGCAAAGAGATCCCGGATGAGGCTTTCGGTCATATCCAGATCCTTGTACAAAAGGGCAGGGGGTTTTGCATCTTCAAGCTTATTGAGGATACGTTCCCATTTTTTCAGGATAGTTCTCATATCTTCTTCAAGAATTTCATTATCCTGATTTTGGGCCACTGTTCGCACAATGATTCCAAATCCTTCAGGCAGCATAGAGCCGACAACCTGTTTCAGCCTTCGACGCTCTCTGTGATTGCTTATTTTCTTGGAAATTGCAATAAATTTACCCATCGGGATCAGTACAAGAAAACGACCAGCTATGGTAATATCGGTAGAGACTCTTGGGCCTTTGGAGCCGATCGGTTCTTTCACAATTTCGACTAACACCTGTTGATCGGGACGTAAAAGTTTACCGGCCAGAATTTGCTTGTCGTTATTGGAGAGCTTATCAAAATTGTCAAGATCTTTCTGAGCTTGCCTGGTTATCGACTTTTCCCCGTTCAGCATTTTGATGTAGGATCCGAGATTATCCCCTGCATCAGAGAAGTGAAGGAATGCATCTTTCTGCATCCCTACATCAATAAATGCAGCACGTATTCCGCCCATAACTTTATGGACACGAGCCAGGTAGATATCACCTACAGTACGCTGGTTCTCTTCCGATTCAATGAATAGCTGAGCTAATTCGCCATTTTCCAACAGCGCAATCCGGGTTTGCTTGCCCGATGAGTGGATTATAATTTGATTCTTCATGTACGATACTCAATTTCGTAAGCATTCGATCTGGCAGGCATTTGACAAAAAATAAATCCTGGTCTATACCATCATCATCATAATAGTGGTGCAGCAGATGTTCTGAAAATTTGTGCTCCGGCATACCGAATGCGGTGTTAAAATTTCTGTTGAATAATAAATTCCGTGATCTTATTCTATTCAGGTTGGTCTCAGATGATACACCAGGCATATCAGATTCGATACCCAAATCCGCCTGCAGCCTCTGAATTTGCCAGATTAAAATATGTAAGATCTTTAAAATCAATTTGGTAAGATTTTTTTTTACTAACCTAAATAGGTTAAAAGCGTTTTCATACAATATAGCAGAAAGATAGCAAACTTATAAATGGGGATTTTTTCATTCTTCTATTAAACTAACGTAACTAATATAAAATTATTCAAGCTGTCCAAAACACTTTAAATATTAAGAAAAGCCGCTTTTTTAACGAGTCTGGAGCATTTTTTTGGGATTTCTGATTTGAATTCCAAACCCCTGACAAGGGGTTGAATGTGAATAGCCCCGCATGAAATGTGGGGTGGGAGCATGCGAATTCCGAGAGACCCCGAATGGGGTCAAATATCCCTTATTGAGAAATAATCGGCCATTTATTGAACCCCATTCGGGGTTCTTCAATGGTCAAATCTCTGAATCCCCGCATTTCATGCGGGGCTATTCATGTTAAACCCTTCGTGTTCTTAAAATAGCGTTTTTGACAGATTCTGTA
>CAZFAJ010000017.1:0-2402 GCA_964517005.1 uncultured Balneolaceae bacterium
TGGTATGATGAGTACCGGCGAATATTTGAGTTTTTTGAAAAGCATATAAAATAAATCAGGCGAGCCGGACGACTGAATTTTAACCGACAGATTTTCTGTATCTCAGTTTAATGAGCTCTTTATTTTCAAATGAAACGACTTGTTTGCCCCCATCCGTTGCATATCCGGCATTTTCATAAAACCTGCGGGTCTGGGTATTTAGTTCAAGCACCCAAATCATAATTTCGGTAAATCCATTCTTTTCAAGATCATTTTCTGCCACCTTTAGTAACTGTTTTCCATATCCCTTTCCCCAAAATTCCGGAAGAAAATAGATTGCGTATATTTCTCCACTCTCTGCTTTTATATCATTTCTGCTATCTCCAAAAGAGACCCAGCCTATAATCTGCGAGCTGTTATGAACTTTAACAAGTGTTCGACTGGCAGTATCTGATAACGTTTTATTCCATTGGTCTAAACGCTTTTTCTTCGATAATTTTACTAACCATGAATCTGGAATAATTCCTTTATATGCAACTCGCCAAGCATCTACATGTATTGCTGCAATGTCAACTGCATCCTCTATTTTAGCTTTCCTTATCATTATTTATCAATCACTTCAAACCGAAGCTGTCTGTTGATCTCCCGGCCATTTACGACGTCGATAAACAGCACATGCATTTCGTACAGGCCCGGCGGGAGCGAGGTTGTCTGAATTTCCAGGTTTTCACTTACCCGCCTGTTTTCACTTCCAAAATTTAAAGTGAGGATAAATTCTTCCTGATCTGTAATAATATTTCCTGTCTGGTCTACAGGGAATATCCGGTAAGTAAGTTCAAACTCTGTAAAACCGCTTAATTTTCGTTCTAAATGATATACTTCAAAATGAAGAACAAGATTTTCTTTCCATGGGATTGTCTGATCATTAGCCACAGTAAAATTATAGGGAGAGGGTTTTACATCTTTTTGCTGATATCCAAGAACGAGGTCACTGACTTCAAAAGCGTCAGGGTCGGTATTCAAAGGAGCGGGTTGTCTAACCCGTCTGTTTCCGACTCCCCGGAGCCCGGGCGGGAAGGTTGTTTCGTGTTTAAACTCGGTACCGGAATCTGTATTTATTAACTCTGCAGAACCAGTGACGGGATTTCTGTTTTGGTGCGGAATCCGGTAAAATGAACGGATATAACTCCGATTCGGAATTTGTTCTTCAGAAAATACCAGGTTGTCAGAGAGATTGTGAAGTGTTTGCCACTCACTGTCATAAACCTGCAACGAGTGATTAAGATGATATTTTTGAAGAATAGTAATGTCAGGCTGAAAATAGCGTGTGGTATCAATCTTATAATTGTGTCTGATATCTTGTCTGAGAGCTTCAAGAGGAGCACTTTCCAAAAAATTAATCAGGTAGGGTTCATTATCTTCATCCAGAAAACGATACTGGTATAAGTTTACGGGAATACTCACCATTAAGTCATCCAATTCCGACTGATACTGAGGTGCCAATGTTTCGCGACGGTTTAAAATTTCCCTGCTAATATTGCGCGCTTGCAGATCCATATCATCGATGGGAGAGTAACTTTGATCGATCAGCATATCTTTCATTTCAGTCAGCCTGTTTTCAAAATAGGGATCGATGTCAATGAGTTGCTGGTAGTACATCATCTGCAGCATAAATGCAGGCGAAAGTCCTTGTCTTACGAAATCAATTTCCTGAACATCGTCATTTGTGTCCGCGAAAAAAGCGCGTTCAGGAATTAAATCATCAATACTTGAGTGCATTCTGAACTCTCCGGTTTCAAAATCTTTGCCAAAGATAAAAATCAGAGGACCATTTCCTGCTGTTTGAATCCGGTCATATATCCAGATTTCATATTCCGGATTTCTTTGAAATTTTTGTACAACATTTTGTATCGAGATGTTCTCTTGTGTATCATCAATATCGGTCTCAATAAACCGCCCCCGGTCAGGGTCAATTCTTGATGCAATATCAATTTGTCGCTGAATCCACTCTGAGATCCGGTTCATTTCAAAGATAAGACGACCAGAAGCTTTGCGATCAGGTTCACCATACCGAACATAAGGCAAAGCTCTTTGATCGGCATTATATACTGTTTTGCTGTTTTTTTTAAACTCTTCCGAAGCATATGCAGTTCGTTTCCAGTGCTCGGTCAGCCTTTCATTGTGCATGGTAGACGGTGTTGGGTCAAGTTGAATCCAGTACCCTTTCATATCTGTGATAAGTCTGTCATCAGATTCCTGCCACCATTTTGTCCACTGACGGTAAATACCATTTCCGGTTAACGGCTTTAACCTTTCAATCTCCTGTTTGATGTATACCCTGTTCTTTTTTTTAAAAGGAGCCGATATTGCCCAGAAATACATTTCACTTGCTTTGCTATAGTAGCTGCTAAGTTCATTCGAGG
>CAZFAJ010000017.1:2502-11406 GCA_964517005.1 uncultured Balneolaceae bacterium
GCCCAGAAATACATTTCACTTGCTTTGCTATAGTAGCTGCTAAGTTCATTCGAGGTTGCCAATCGGATAAATTCGAAACCGATGGATGCATCCGGAACCTTGAGTTCAGTTTTAGCTCTATACCAAATCCGGAGAGCTTCTTCCGGGTCTCCCCGGAACTCCGCTTCTCTGCCTTTTTGCAGCCAGTTGTTTTCCTGGGCTTGTACTGCAATGGCCATAAAAAATACCGGAAGCAACAGTAAAAATATTATTCTCTTAAGTTTCATCCGTTCATTGCCTGTACCATTTGAACGGATAAAGTAACCCAATTGACATAAAATGTCATAAGAAAGAGTGAAATAAGGTGCCGATTTGGTTTACTATTTTTTGTACCTTTATTACAACTGTTTTCCGGAAATTAAATTTTCCTTTTCGAATAAAACATTCAGTTTCACCTATGGCAAACCACTATCGCGCATTAACCCGTGCATACAGGCCTCAGACATTTGAAGATATTGTCTCACAGGAGCATGTGAGTAATACGCTTATTAATGCCATAAAAAATAATCGTCTTTCTCATGCATACATGTTTTGCGGGCCGCGGGGTGTTGGTAAAACAACAATGGCCCGGGTGCTTGCCCGAACGGTCAATGAAATTGATGCATCTGTTGATGGAGAATCACTCAATCAAACACTGAATGTGATTGAAATGGATGCTGCATCTAACAATAAAGTGGAAGATGTTCATCATTTGCGCGAATCAGTCCGTATTCCCCCGCAAAATGGCCGTTTTAAGATATTTATTGTAGATGAGGTTCACATGCTGAGCAAATCGGCTTTTAATGCCTTGCTGAAAACGCTTGAGGAGCCGCCGGATCACGCCATATTCATATTTGCAACAACTGAGCCTCATAAGGTTCTGCCAACAATTATGTCGCGGGTTCAGCGATTTGATTTCAAGAGAATCAGCGTTGATGAAATTGTGAGCCGCCTGAAAAATATATCTCTGAAAGAATCGATTGAGATTGATAGTGAATCACTGCATATCATTGCAAAAAAAGCAGATGGTGCTTTACGCGATGCCTTAGGCCTGATGGACCAGGCCATCGCATTTTGTGGCACTAAGATTGAGCAAAACGAACTTTTATCCGCTTTAAATATTGTAGGTGTGGATCAGCTTTTTGAATTCACAGATGCAATTGCAGATCAAAAAGCTGATGCCGGATTACAGCTGATACATGACATGATACAGGGCGGAACCGACATCCAGGAATTTTTGGTATCTCTTACGGAACATTTTCGCAATCTCTATGTAGCCGGAAAGAGTCGGCAGCTGGGTCTGCTCGAAGCAACGGCCGAAACCAAGGAGCGTTACAAAGTTTATGCCGACAAGTTTTCAGAAGAGGATATTCTCCGGATGCTTCATATGACAAGCGATGCCCAGGCCCGGATTCGGGATGCACAGCAGCCTAAAACCCACTTCGAAATACTTCTGCTGAAACTGGTTCATATGCATCGTACCCGCCAGCTTGATGAGCTGATATCCGGGCTTCAGGATGTAAAAAAAAAACTACTGAATAATCCGGAAACTGCTGAAACTCAACCGGAAGAGTCATCACATGTTTCTGCACCGGAGCCCAAACAGGAACCGGCAGATCGGCCAAAAAATTCGCAAAACGGAAGTCATTCACCCGCTCCTGATAAAGACAGAGATTCAGACAGATCAAATGGGACGGCAGGAAAAAACCGAAAATCAGAGAATACAACTGATAAACCAGAAGAAGGTCAGAAGGAAGCTGTTGACAGTGAAGATGATTTGCTGGGAAGGCCTACACTTGGATATTCCGCAAACCGGGTAGAAGACCGGGATGATGGGCGAAAAAAAAGAATGGCAAACCGAAGCAGTGAAACGGCAGTGATTCAGGATAAACAAAAAAAAGTTGATGTCCACTCAGTACTTGAAATCTGGCCGAAATATCTTGATGATCTGGAAAACCGGTTATCAAAAACTCTCTATTACCAGATTCAGAGAATACAGGTGGAGGATGTTAAAGGCCGTGATCTTCATGTAAGTGTGGATAATGAACTTGCACTTAAAATCGTTACGGAGAACCAGCAGGATCTAAGCCGTTTATTAAAACAGACCCTGGGGACCGGTTTAAAATTTTGTTGTCAGGTGAAACGAACGGAAGAGAAAAAGGAATCATTGAGTCCCTACGAAGAGTTCGTAAAACTTCAAAAAAAGGATCCGAAAATAAAAACTATTGTTGAGCTCTTCGGGGCAGAACTTGAATATTAATTAACAAAAAAAACTTAATTATGAGTGATAAGCAATTTAATATGGCTGATATGTTTGGCAAATTTGCAGATATGCAGTCGAAAATGAAAGAAGTACAGGATAAGCTGGCAGAAGTTATTGTAGAGGCTGAAGCAGGCGGTGGAATGGTAAAAGTAAAAGCCAATGCAAAGCGGGAAGTGATCAGTATTGACATTGACAATGATGTTATCGACCCGGATGATAAAGAGATGCTTGAAGATCTTGTCGTGGCCGGAGTCAATAAAGCACTTGAAAAAGCCGAAGAAGCAGCCAAGGCAAAAATGCAGGAAGTTTATAAAGATATGATTCCCGGCGGCGGAATTCCCGGAATGGATTTGGGAAAACTTGGACTGTAAAAATTTTGAATTTTGAGTGCTTAAGTAAAAAATTAATCAAGACAAACATTGCCGGGTCATTATTCAAAATCAATAACTACAGAATATGCATATAACCTCTGAGGCTCTTGAGCGCGCCATTGAAGAATTGGCGAAATTACCCGGAACAGGCCGCAAATCGGCACAGCGTATAGCCATGCATCTTTTAAAACAGAAGGATGAGCGTGTGTTTAAGTTATCCGATGCACTGGTGCAGCTAAAAAAAGCGGTTCAGAGATGTGAGATATGTGGTACAATTGCCGACCAGAGTCCGTGTTCCATCTGTGTGAATCCAAAAAGAGAGAACGGGCAGATCTGTGTGGTTGAAGAGTTTCAGGATGTTTACACTATTGAAAAGACGAATGAGTTCAGGGGAAGATATCACGTACTTGGCGGGATTATTTCCCCGCTTGAAAATATCGGTCCCGACGATATTCGCATCAAACAGTTGCTGGTAAGAGTGTCGGGCGGGGATGAAGATATTTCGGAAGTGATACTTGCACTCAATCCGGATGCAGAAGGAGAAGCGACAGCTTATTACATTAACAAGCTTTTAAAAAACTATGATATAAAGGTGACCCGGATTGCTTACGGTATTCCCATGGGAACAGAGTTAGAATATATTGATGAAGCTACTCTAAGCCGGGCATTCGCAAGCCGGAATTCATTTTAATAAATCCTGAGTCTCTCTGGTTTCAATCCACGGACCCAGTCGTTAACAAGGGAGGGATTCTCTTTTACCCATTCTCGTGCAACAGCAGAAGGAAGTTTCTCAGATGTCCTGATATCGGACATCAGGCCGGATAATTGAACGCGATTCAGGCTGAGACGCGATAAAAATTCAATTGCATTCGACTCTTCTTCCAAAAACTGTCTGTTTCCGACAACATAAATATTCTCTTCATCCCCAAAAGCTTGCCGGGGATCCTCCAGGAATCGAATATTGAATTCAGCCCAGATCCAGTGAGGCACCCAGCCGGTCAGAACAATTGGTTCCCGGCGCATAATTGCACTTTTCAGGGAATCGGCCATTATCAGGCCGGAGGATTCAATCAAGGTTAAATCAGTAAGTTCATATTGATCAATTGCATTTCGCGTTGACTGCATAATTCCTGCTGTTGGCTCGATACCTATGATCTGGTTATTGAAATCGCCCGCTTTGTTTTGCAGATCAATAATTGATTGAGCATCTACATAATCAGGTACAACAAGTCCCGTTTGTGCATTTTGATAAACCCGGCTGACTTGTTCGATATTATCCTGATGCTTTTCCATGTAGAGGCCATGAGTTGTTGGGAGCCAGGCATCGGCAAAAACGTCATATTCACCAGAGCCAACCAATTCAAAAACCTCAGAAACCGGGGCCATTTTGGAAACTACCTTATAACCCAGCTCATCTTCAAGTATTACAACAGCCAGATTTGAAATAGCAACACCCTCGGCCCAATTTGCATAAGCTATATTTATTTCAGGGCGGTAATTTTCTGAAGTTTCAGCCTTTTCTGATTCGCAGGAAATAGTAGCTGAAAAAATAAAAATTGGCAATATGAAAAAGGTATAAAATCTTATTGATGAATTCCCATTTATGAATTTTGAATTGATACGAGTTAGAGAAGACTCTTTTTGCCAGGCCATAAATCAATCTTTTTATGTAATTTTATATAATTATTCTTTTCATTAAATATACATTTCCTGTAGCATAACTAAAAATTACCGGGCTGGAATTGTCAAACTGAGTGCTTTCTTACTCTGAAAAAATTTGTATTATATCTGTTAATTATTCGTTGGATAAATTCACAAGCAAATAATATTAGATTAGTTTTTTTGATTATACAGCGAGTTTCACCATTTAAACATTTTCATTTTTTATGCACAAAAAATCATGTTTCTTAATACTGTTCTTTATTTTTTCAAGCTCATTTCTATATGCCCAGAGATCCGGATACTGGCAACAGGAAGCAGACTATAAAATGGACATCGACTTTGATGTTGAAACTAACCGGTTCAATGGACGGCAGATTTTAATCTATACAAATAATTCACCGGAGACACTTAAGCGCGTTTTTTATCATCTCTATTTCAATGCATTTCAGCCAAACAGCATGATGGACAAGCGTTCGCGAACAATTGAAGATCCGGACGGCCGGGTACGCGACAGGATCGTTCACTACGACGAATCTGAAATAGGCTATCAGGAAGTTAAATCCCTGACCCAAAACGGAAGCGAGGTTGATTTTACAGTGAAGGGAACAGTTATGGAAGTTCACCTAAATGAACCAATTAATCCCGGAACCGAAACCGTTTTTGAAATGGAGTTTAATGCCCAGGTACCATTACAGACGCGGAGGTCAGGAAGGGATAACTCAGAAGGGATACGCTATTCCATGTCGCAGTGGTATCCAAAAATAGCAGAGTACGACCATATGGGCTGGCATCCCACACCGTATATTGCGAGAGAGTTTCATGGCGTATTTGGGAATTTTGACATTACGATCCATATTGACCGTAACTATGTTGTTTCCGGTACAGGGTATCTTCAGAATCCGCGGCAAGTGGGTTATGGATACGAAAAGGCCGATCAACAGATTCAGAAACCATCCGGCGGTAAACTCAGCTGGCATTTTCTGTCGGATTACCAGCATGATTTTATGTGGGCGGCAGATCCGGACTATACTCATGTAACGGCAAAAGTGCCAAACGGACCTCTGCTGCGTTTCTTCTATCAAACAGATCCGGTGGCTGAAAATGCGGACGAAGAACAACAAGATCAGCTCCTGGCTAACTGGGAGAAGCTGCCCGAATTTACTGTGAAAGCATTTGAGTATATGAATGAACATTTTGGTGAATACCCATATGACGAATATATGGTTATTCAGGGCGGTGACGGTGGAATGGAATATATCATGGGAACCTTGATAACAGGGAATCGCAGTCTTGGCAGCCTTGTCGGGGTTACGGTGCACGAGCTCGTACATGCCTGGTACCAGGGAGTACTTGCCAATAATGAGAGCTATTATCACTGGATGGATGAAGGTTTTACATCTTATGCAAGCAATCGGGTTATGTCAGAATTATTTCCTGAGCGTGCAGGTGACCCGTTTGCAGGTAACTACCGGGGATATCGTACCATTGCGAATTCCGGCATAGAAGAATCCATGCATACCCACGCAGATCATTTTGAAAGGAACCGCGCATACGGAATGGCAGCCTATACAAAGGGTGCTATTTTTCTGCATCAGCTTAGTTATATCATTGGACAGGAGGTTTTTGACAGGGGCATGAAACGTTATTTTGAAGAGTGGAAATTTAAGCATCCGGGAGGCCGTGATTTTATTCGGATTATGGAGAAGGAGAGCAACATGGGACTGGACTGGTATTATGACTACTGGATTACCAGTACCAAAACCATTGACTATTCCATTAGTGAAGTAGCAAAAGATGCGAATGAGACTGAAATTAAATTGGGAAAAATCGGTTTGATGCCCATGCCGCTCGACATTGAGGTGGAATACACAAGTGGTGAAATTGAACATTTTTACATACCCATAAGAATCATGTGGGGAAAAAAGTCCAATGAATACGATGAATTTGACCGTACCGAGCTGGAGGATTGGCCATGGGTATTCCCGACCTACTCTTTTACGATCGACAGGCCACTGGAGAGTATCGAAAGAATTGAAATTGATCCGTCAAAACGGATGGCCGACGTAAATCCGGATAATAACATTTACCTGCATCAAACCGGGGATTCAAATTAACTGATAAAATGAATAATAAGAACAAATCTCAAACCCCCGACAATGATTACTCAGAGAAATCCATTGAGGCGCATAAAAAATATGGAGGGAAACTGGCTATAACCTCAAAAATGCCACTCGAAACACAAGAAGATTTAAGTATTGCATATACTCCCGGTGTAGCCGGGCCCTGTTTAAGAATAGCAGAGAATGTAAACCTTGCTTACGAATACACATTTAAAAAAAACTCTGTAGCAGTCGTCAGTGACGGTTCGGCCGTTTTGGGCTTGGGTAATATCGGTCCGGAAGCCTCACTGCCGGTAATGGAAGGAAAAGCGGTTCTCTTTAAAAAGTTTGCAGATATCGATGCCATTCCGATTGTTCTGAGCTCTCAGGATACAGATTCAATTATCAATGCCGTAAAGTGTATAGCGCCGACCTTTGGCGGTATCAATCTGGAAGACATTTCAGCACCCCGATGTTTTGAAATTGAAAAGCGGCTTAAAGAAGAGCTTAATATTCCGGTTATGCATGATGATCAGCATGGGACGGCTGTTGTTGCACTTGCAGGGCTCATGAATGCTATGAAAGTAACAGGAAAAAAGTTTGAGGACCTCCGGATTGTAATTAGCGGGGCCGGAGCCGCGGGAATTGCCATTATTAATCTTTTGTGGAAGATGAATGTACATGATATCATAATGTGCGACAGCAGCGGGATTATTCATAAAGGACGCAGTAACCTCACGGAGACGAAACAAGAAGTTGCTGATATCACCAATAAAAGTGGTTTGACTGGCTCTCTCGAAGCAGCGGTGAAGGATGCGGATGTGTTTATTGGCGTATCAGCTCCCGGAATTTTATCGAAGGAGATGGTTCGCTCCATGAAAAATGACCCTGTTATATTTGCCATGGCAAACCCCACCCCTGAAATTATGCCCGGTGAGGCAAAGGAGGCAGGCGCGAGAGTTGTTGCAACCGGCCGGTCTGATTTTCCAAACCAGGTAAATAATGTATTGGTTTTTCCGGGTCTTTTTCGTGGCCTTCTGGATGCCTGTGCAACAGAGTTGACTGACGAAATATACCTGGCAGCAGCTAAAGCGATTGCTAACCGGATTGATGATCCCGCAGAAGATGAGATAATACCTGATGCTTTTGATTCAAGTGTAACTTCTGCCGTTGCAAAAGCGGTGTATGAGCTTTCAATTAAGGCCAAAAAAAATCATGAAACCGCTTTATAATTTGAATTGCATCTAATTTGAATTGAAGTGATATTAACAGGGTTATCAAAAAATTTAAATTCTTGAAACTATAATGACTTACATTGTAACTGAACCCTGCATAAATTGTAAATATACCAACTGTGCATCTGTTTGCCCCGTGGATGCTTTCAGAGAAGGACCCAATTTTCTAACGATTGATCCGATTGAGTGCATAGATTGTGATGCCTGTGTGCCGGAGTGCCCTGTTGAAGCAATTTATCCGGATGATGAAGTTCCGGAAAAATGGGAAAACTATATAGAACTCAACGAACGATTGGCCGAGGAATGGGAAGATAAAGTGATTAACGAAACATTAGACCCCCTTCCGGACGCAGATGAATGGGCTGAAAAAGAAGATAAGCTTGATCTTTTGCAGGAGAAATGGGATTGATTTTACCGGCAGCTTCTTAGCTGTTCCGCCATCTGAATATGATGCACAGGCAAAACGTAATTAATTGCCGGAATAAAATTCTGGATCTGAATACCCCGAAAATTATGGGGATTCTGAATGTAACCCCTGACTCATTTTCAGACGGAGGTCAGTATTTGCAGACCGCTGATGCATTGCGCAGAATTGAAGAGATGGGAAATTCCGGGGCCGCTATTATCGATATTGGCGGTGAATCTACAAGGCCCGGTTCGGAACCGGTTTCAGAACAAGAAGAAACAGATCGCATTATACCTGTCTTTGAGAAAGCTGTTCGGGAGTTTCCGGGTCTTCTTTTTTCAGTAGATACAACAAAATTTGAAGTGGCTAAGGCCGCTCTGAATGCAGGAGCCCATATAGTAAATGATATCAGCGGTTTGCAAAAAGAACCGCGTCTTGCAAACTTATGTGCAGAGTACTCAGCTCCCCTGGTTCTTATGCATTCGCGCGGTGAGCCCAAATTTATGCAGGATAATCCCGTCTATCATAATTTGATTGAAGAGATTTCACAATTTTTTAAAAAACAGACAGATCTTGCAAAGAAGGCCGGTGTGGTTACGATCATTTTGGATCCGGGAATCGGCTTTGGAAAAACGGTTGAGCACAATTTAAAATTAATTGCTCATCTTGATGATTTTTTGTCACTTGGATACCCTATGTTAGTCGGGGCTTCAAGAAAATCAATGATTGATAAAATACTGGGTGGCCGAAAAATCGATGAAAGACTTGCCGGGACGTTATCTTTGCATTATCATTCCCTGATGAAAGGAGCTTCGATTCTGAGAGTGCATGACGTGAGAGAGGCGAGTGA
>CAZFAJ010000017.1:11506-48289 GCA_964517005.1 uncultured Balneolaceae bacterium
CCCTGATGAAAGGAGCTTCGATTCTGAGAGTGCATGACGTGAGAGAGGCGAGTGACTCAATCCGGATCTACAGTGCCATTGAGGCTTGCAGCTAACCCGAATTTCTCACCAAGAAATGTGGGCTAATTGTGCAATCCTTTTCTTGCGCAGGCAGAACCGGTTTCCCGATAAATTCTATGAATGCGACGAGGAAAAAAATGAATATTCTTGTACGTGAGACAAAAATGATGCACGGAAATGAGTATTTCCCCTTTCTTTTCTATATGTTTGCATTATCTTATCATATTTAATAATAATTTTCAGCGCCTTGATCCCCATAGGTTTTTTAGAATTCGGATTTAAAGATCTGCTTGAAACGCTCATTATCGCTTTCATGCTATACTACTTGTATAGATGGATACGGGGTACGTTTGCGATTCAGGCTGCATTTGGCCTCCTTTTCATCATATTGATCAATGCTGCAGTTAGTATATTGGGATTTTCAACGCTCAATTTTCTTCTCAAAAGCATTCTGGATGTAGGTGTTCTGGCTGTGTTTATTATTTTTCAGCCTGAAATCAGGAAATTGCTTTATAATCTTGGACAGAATACATCTTTCAGCAGATTTTTTAATCAGTCTACTTCAGATACCTTAATTGAAGAAGTTGTGGAGGCTGTCAGAAATATGTCGCATTCTAAAACCGGCGCCCTGATAGTGTTTACAAAGAATCCATTGCAGGATTTGGTAGATGCAGGTGTGAACCTGGATGCAAAGATCAATTCAGAACTGATTCAAACAATTTTCCAAAAAGAAACGCCACTACATGATGGCGCCGTAATCATTCGTGATAACAGAATTGTAGCGGCCAGTTGTTACTTGCCGATATCTCAAAACCCCAATATCTCGTCAGTTTTCGGTACGAGGCACCGGGCAGCCGTGGGTGTTACGGAGACCAACAACGTCTTTGTTGTAGTTGTATCGGAAGAAACAGGAAGGATTTCCGTAGCTAAAAACGGAGCTCTTACCAGTGGATTGTCTATTCAAAAACTGCGCACTGAAATGGAAGACGTATTTGGAAAAGAGGAGGAAGAAGAGGTCGGATTCAGCGCAAGCAAGCCTGATATTGAAATGAGCTGATTTTTAATTCTGATCCGGCATCAGGCGCAGAGATATCTCTTCCTATGTTAGTTGTTTTATATGCCTTCTCAGAAAATTGTTTGCTTCATTTTCGCTTTTCAAATAGTTCAAGAAGTTTACTTGCTGCTTTAAAAGATGTAATGTTTCCCTCTTTTACATCCTTTTCAAATAAGTTTAATCTTTTTTTAACCTCAGGTTGTTCATAAAACGCCTCCTTCAGCCGTCTGTGGATTGTTTGGTACATCCACCAAACTGCCTGGTCTGCCCGCTGCTTTTCGAAATATCCGTTCTCTTTCGTGAGTTTTATATATGCTTTAATCTCTTTCCAAATCTCTTCTATTCCCGCCCCTGATAAAGCCGAGCAGGTAACCACAGGCGGATCCCATCCGGACTCCGGCTTTGGAAAAAGTGAAAGTGCATTTTTGAATTCCATTTTGGCTTTATTGGCTGCATCTATATTTGTTTCATCTGCTTTATTGATTGCGATGAGGTCAGCCATCTCAATAATACCCCGCTTTATCCCCTGCAGTTCATCACCGGCGCCGGCCAGCATTAGCAGTAAAAAGAAATCGACCATTGAATGAACGGCAGTTTCTGACTGTCCCACACCAACTGTTTCAATAAAAATCGTATCAAAGCCGGCAGCTTCGCAGAGTAATAAGGTCTCCCTGGTTTTTTGCGTCACACCGCCAAGTGTGCCAGAGGTAGGTGAAGGCCTGATGTAAGCATTCTCCGCGTTCGAGAGAGTCTGCATGCGGGTTTTATCGCCAAGAATACTTCCTTTGCTTCTGCTGCTGCTGGGGTCTATGGTAAGTACTGCAAGCCGGTGTCCTGTTTTAAGTACCAGGTTACCAAGTGTTTCAATAAACGTGCTTTTTCCAACGCCAGGCACACCGGTAATTCCAATTCTTATGGATTTTCCCGTTTCACGCAAACATTTGTCAAGAATCTCCTGTCCAAGTTCCCGGTACTCAGGTTTTGCACTTTCTATAATTGTGATTGCCTGGGATAAAAGAGTTTTGTCACCCGAAAGAATACCTTCTGTATATTCCTCCGCAGATTTATTTTTACTTTTTGGCCGTTTATAGACCGGGTTCACATTGCTTGTAGGTTCTGACATATTATTTTATTCACCTTCAATAGAATCGGTCAAAATGAGTGATGTTCAATTAAAAGTTAAAGATTCAAAATGATTTACAGCTTTTTAGCAGTATAAGAAATGTGTCAATATTTTTTTGTGCTCTTCTGTGGTATTATTTTACCGGGAAAATCTTTTTGGAGATTGCGTTTGTAAACTCACTATATTTGCAGATTATAATCATTGACGAAAGCGAGCATGAAAAATTATTTAGAACAGATACTCAAAGCAGCCCTGCAAACCCAATTTCCTGAGCTGGATAATCTGCCTGATATAAAAATTGAAAAACCAAGAGAAGCTTCTCATGGAGATGCGGCAACAAATATAGCCATGCAGCTTGCAAAGCCTTTGCGGAAAAATCCCCGGCAAATTGCATCAGAGATTGTTGATAACCTGGATTTTGACAAAAAGAAAATTGAATCAGTTGATATTGCCGGTCCGGGATTTATAAATTTTAAATTTTCTGATCGTTATTTACATGATTCGATTAAGGAAATTGTGAAGAGAGGAAAAAACTATGGAAAGACCAATGCAAACAGCGGGCAAAAAATTCTGGTTGAATTTGTGAGTGCAAACCCAACAGGTCCGCTTACCGTGGGGCATGGCCGTAATGCCGTTTTAGGTGACACTATTGCCAGGCTACTTGAGCACACCGGAGCTGAGGTCGACAGAGAGTACTATTTTAATAATGCGGGTAAACAGATGCGTGTACTCGGAGAGAGCGTTAAACTGCGATATTTACAGCTTCTTGGACGGGATGCTGAACTTCCCGATGGTTATTATGAGGGAGAGTATATTATTGATATTGCGAAAAATCTGTACAGTCAGTATGGAAGCGAGCTCGCTGATGAGGAGAGTGACGGCATATTCAAAAAAACAGCAGAAGCCGCCATTTTTTCTGACATACAGCAGACATTGGAGAATCTGAATATAAATATGGACACCTTTTTTAATGAACATGAACTTTATGATGATGGGTCTATAGACGAAGTTATTGAACATTTAAAAGAAAAAAACCTGGCTCACGACAGTGAGGGAGCAACGTGGTTTAAGACTACCGAATTCGGCAAAGATAGTGATACTGTTCTTGTGAAGAGTACTGGTGAACCAACCTATCGCCTGCCGGATATTGCCTATCATTTGAATAAACTGGATCGTGGCTACGATCTATGCATTGACCTTTTCGGCGCCGACCACATCGATACGTTTCCGGATGTGCTGAATGGAGTGAAAGCACTCGGTTATGACGAAAAGAAAATTGATGTGCTGATCTATCAGTTTGTCACTATTGTGAAAGAGGGCAAGCCTTATAAAATGAGCACACGTAAAGCTAACTTTGTAACGCTTGATGACCTGATGGAAGAGGTGGGGGCTGATGTTACCCGCTTTTTCTTTTTGATGAGATCTCCTTCTACACATCTTGAATTTGATATTGCACAGGCGAAAGAATCGGGTGAAAAAAATCCTGTTTTCTATCTTCAGTACGCACATGCCAGAATTAAAAGCATATTGAGAAAAGTGGAAGAGATCGGAATTGAAACCAATCAGCCCGATTTTACACTTCTGTCCCATGATTCTGAGATAACCCTGATAAAAGACCTCCTGCTATTTCCAGAGGCGATTGAATCAGCGGCGGAGAGCAGAGAACCTCACAGAATCATCAACTATCTTGAAAATCTTGCTTCGAATTTCACGTCGTTTTACCATGACTGCCGGATAATCGGCGTGAAAAATGAGCTGACCGTTTCCCGTTCTGTGCTTGCAGAAGCTGTAGCCCAAACCCTTGCCAGCGGACTCGGTGTTCTTGGAATTGAGGCGCCGGATCGTATGTAAAATGCGACTGTATGAAGTTCTGTACAATCAATGTACAAGTGAGCGGCCTCAATTTCTTAACTTTCGGATTATCTGAAAAAAACTAATTTGCAATCAGTTTTGTAAAGCAGACAATTCCCTTGTTCATCTGTTCCTGAACTTTAAAACCGGCCCGTTCAAAAAGAGCATTGCTCTCTTCAATATTCCAGAATTTAAGGCCGCTCCACTCAGCGGAATCTTGTATAAGCCGGCCGTACCAGGATGCTGATTTAATCAGATGCATGACGAAAAAAACACCATTTTTTTTCAGAACACGGCGGCATTCGTATAAAACTTTCAGTTCATCCGTCAGTTCGTTTAGAGTTCCTCCCATTGTCAGCCCATCAAATGTACTTCCAAAAAATGGCAGATGTCGTCCGTCAGCCCGCATAAAATAGATATCTACACAATCTGCTTCAGCCTTGATCCGGGCCTCCTGAAGCATCTCCATAGAGAAATCCAGAGCGACAACGGTTGATATCGAAATGGCCTTTTTGATCGCACGCGCATAGAGTGCGGTTGAACATCCGACGTCCAGATAGGTGCCGTTCTCTTTCGGCTGCATCCATTCTATTAACAGGTTGTGTTCTTTTTCAATCGGAAATTCTTCACCGGTTAACAGGGAAAGCGATCGTTTACGCCATATATCTTCATATACCGAGGCTGTTATCTTCCAGTGATTCGTGCTTTGAGCAAGTGAATAACTCTCCGGTTCAGAGATAAGGTCTACTATATTATTTCTGATCGGATATTCATCTCCTTTTGGTGAGCACACAGACCCATTGAATGGTTTTTGAAGCTTACTGACAGATTCCGGTAACTCTATGCGAGCCTGCTCAAATTTTGGAGATCGTATTTCAAGACTCATAAAGTATTGTTATAAATGATAGTGTGAAAATACAGTACGGATAATCAATTGTGGTGTTGCAGTTATTTACACTATTTCTGCAACACGATTGATATTTGTGCACCTTTTTGAACACCCAGCATCTTTTTCGCGTTTCCTTTATTGATGGCTATCTCCAGAACATCAGAACTTCCGATATACGCGACCGGTTCACCGTCGTGAACGGATCCGAAGGCAGGTAAAATTTCGTTGAGAATGGTATTGCCCACATAAATTTTGAAACTTTTGTCACCGAGGATGGAGACAAGCATGGATTTGGGTATGTTTGTAATCAGGTTGCCAAAGCGATCGATATGAACGATCCATCCCTGGATACCATCTTTATCTGCAATTGGAATGGCCCACCGGTAGGTAACAATTTCGTGAATTCTCTCTCCGAAATTGCTGACGGGAATTCCCTTTGAGAGATAAGCGGCAGCCGGTGCAAAAATATCCCTGCCGTGAAAAGTCCGGGATCTTTCCTTTTTCCAATATTCCGGATTTGTCAGTTTTGTTGCTTTGTACTCATATGCATCCGCGATCAGAGAAAAAATGCCATTATCCGGGCCGACAAATAATTGGTCTTCAATTTCTATAATGATCGGATCGCGCTCGGTTCCTACACCGGGATCTACGACAACAAGGTGAACTGTATTCGGAGGAAAGTGCATGGCTGCATTCCGCATGACCCATGCAGCAGCCATTATATCCTGGGGCGGAATTTCATGTGAGATATCAACAAGGCGGACATCTGGTGATATTCCCAGAATAACAGCCTTCATTGCTCCCACATAGTGATCTTTTAATCCAAAGTCTGTTGTCAGCGTTAAAATAGGTTGCATTATTATGCATAACTGTTAAGCATAACAGGCATAACAAGCATCAGAATCTCTTCGCCTTCCTTTTCTTGCGAAGGTTTGACAATCCCTGCCCTGTTAGGCGTGGAAAATTCAAATCGAACTTCATTATCAGAAACATTTCCAAGAACATCTGCCAGGTAACGGGCATTGAATCCGATTTCCATCTCGTCCCTGTCGTATTCACACGCGATGGATTCTTTGGCTTCGCTGCTCATATCAATATCCTCTGCACGTATTGTAACCTTATCTCGTTCCAGTAGGAGACGGATTTGCCTTGTGGAGGTGCTTGAAAAAACAGAAACCCGTTTCACGGTTGAGAGCATCTGGTTTTTGTCGATCATCATAATTTTATCGTTATCCCGTGGAATTACAGAATCATAATTAGGGTATTGCTCATTGATCAGACGTGTTATCACAATTGTATTTCCACTTCTGAACTCAGCATGATCATTTGAAACCGAAAGGGAGCATCGTTCACTGTCGATAGCTTTTGCCACGAGGTTCAGCGCTTTTTCGGGAATAATAAACGAAAGAGGTTCTTCAGAAGTGAGATTGCTGTTCACAAATTTAACAAGACGGTGGCCGTCAGTTGCAACAAATTTACTCTCCTCACTATTGATGTCAAAAAATACTCCCATCATCGCCGGACGCAAATCATCATTGGAAACGGCAAAAGCTGTTTTTTGAATTGCGTTTTTAATCAGTTCAGTACTGGCTTCAAGTGTGACAGCGCTCTCCATATTTGGAAGCTTGGGGAACTCATCTCCTTCTTCTCCAACCAGTTTATAGGTTCCTTTATCGGTCCGGAACCGGACGTTTTGTCTTTCATCAATATCAAAAAATACAGGGATATCAGGAAGCTGGCGCAGAGTATCGAGCATTCGCCTGGCGGGAATTGCCACGGCTCCTTCACTCTCAATTTCTGCATCAATATATTCAATGATCGATATTTCAAGATCAGTGGCAGTAAGTTTCAGGCGGCCTTCTTCAGTTTCAAAGAGGATGGTTTCAAGAATTGGCAGGGTAGCTTTTGCAGGTACAGCCCCGATTACCGCTGATAGTCCCTGGTTCAAGTCACTACTGGATACATTAAATTTCATATGCAGGATTTTAATTGCTTTATCTGGATTGTTTGCTCTTTAAAATAAAGAAAATAAGAAGATTCCATACTAATAAATACTGACGCGTACTGCAAGAAATGAGAACACGTAAAGCTGATTTTTTATGACGAATAATTATTGCTGAATGTTGGGTTATAATTTTTGATTGTGATACAATTACGATACAGAAATGCTATATTTAGCACTTAACCAAACAGTATTATTTTTGTGAAGTACCGATTTGTCTATTTTATACTACTCTCGGTAATTGCTGTTCCCGCGAATTCACAGGATTTTGTAAATGCAAAATTCGGCGGAGATTTTTTATCTGTGGGTGCCGGTGCAAGAGCGCTCGGGATGGGCAGCGCATACTCCGCGATTGCCGGTGATGTAACTGCGGCCTACTGGAATCCGGCAGGCCTGGTGGATGTTGAGAGGATTGATATCGCCTATATGCATTCAGAGAGATTTGCAGGCGTGGTGAGTTATGACTATGGTGCAGTGGCTTTTCCGCTTAGAACCGGCGATGCGGTTTTGGCATTCAGTATTTTCAGGCAGGGTGTCGACAATATTAAAAATACACTGAATGCGTTCGATGATGAAAGAAATTTGCCGCGCGAAAACGCTGAGGCCTTTTTTGAGGAATTCAGTGTTGCCGATCTTGCTTTTTTTCTTACCTATGCGAAAGAGATAAACGAAGATTTATCATGGGGTGCCACAGCCAAAGTTATAAACCATAGCATCGGGCCGTTTGCCGATGCCTGGGGATACAGCCTGGATCTGGCTATGCGTTATAAACTCGGTAAGACATTTTTAGCTGTCAATGCAATCGATATTACAACCATGATGAAATTTTGGACGGTTAACGGGGAAGCCTTTGGTGATTTTGAAGAGACATTTCAGGATGAAATCCCAAGCGGCCAGAATGAACGTGTTCTGCCAACCATACGTCTGGGAGCCGGTCGTTTTTTCAGTTTTGATGATGTAGTTTTAACAACAGCAGCTGACGTTGAACTGCGTTTTGAAAACAGGCGGACATTCTTTCTGAATACAGGTAAAATCAGCTATGAACCGCACCTCGGAGTTGAAGGAACCTACAAGGAGCGAATCAGCCTTCGGTTCGGATTAACGGACTTTTCAACTGATCCTGATCACAATCTTTTTCTTTCACCTACTCTTGGAACAGGATTTCAGTTCAACAAGGTGTTTATTGATTACGGTTTTACAAATTTCAGCGGAACAGCCGAAGTGCTTGGCCTTACTCACAGAATTTCTCTCAGGCTCACACTCTAAACGGACAAGATGATTGAAAAGACTGTACTTCTCGGTCCGACGGCATCCGGTAAAACGGAATTATCCATAGATCTTGCAATAGAATTAAATGGCGAGATTATCTCTGTTGATTCCAGGCAGTGCTATAAATATTTAAATATCGGAACTGCAAAACCTGACGCACATCAACTCAAAAAAGTAAAACACTACAATGTGTCTGTGCTTGAGCCCGATCAAAAAGATTCGGCAGAAAAGTTTAGAAAAAGATCTGAGAAATATGTTAAAGAGATCGGGAAAAAAAATAAGAAGCCGTTATTTACGGGCGGGAGCACATTGCATCTGCGTTCCATAATTCAGCCGTTTGATGAGGTACCCGGTGCGAATAAGAAAAATCTGGAAAAACTTGAAAAACGCCTGGATGAAGAGGGAAGTGATTCTCTTTTGCGGGAACTTCAGGAAGTTGATCCGGAATATGCAGAGCAAGTGGATGGATTTAACCGGCAAAGGGTGCTGAGAGCTCTTGATATTTACATGCAAACCGGAAAACCATTCAGCAGTTTTCATTCGGATGGAATAGTTGAACCTCCTGAAGAGATGATTGTTGCCGGGTTATATTATCCGAGAGATGTTCTATACGACAGAATTAACAGGCGGGTTGATAAAATGATTGATTCGGGCCTGGTGGAAGAGACAAAAAACATTCTTGAAATGGGATATTCAAAAGATTTACAATCACTGCAAACCGTAGGTTACAGACAGGTTATTGAATACCTGGAAGGCGGTCTTACTCATGAACAGATGGTAAGCAACATTAAAACCAAAACACGAAGATATGCAAAGCGTCAGCTTACCTGGTTCCGGCGCTGGCCCTTTATTCACTGGCTGAATGCTCATGAAATGACAAATAAACAATTGGCAGAGTCCGTTAAACAGATGGTAGCAGGTGAGTGGCAGAAAGGTTAACTTTTGGCATAGTAAAAACCAGATTATGATCACAAAACATGTATAAAGCAAAGGTTACTATCACACTGCGAAATTCAATTTTAGATCCAAAAGGCAAGGCGGCCCATCACGCTCTTCAAAACCTGGGCCTGCATGAAATTGAAAATGTGCGCATTGGAAAGCTGATTGAACTCAACATCAATGCTGATGATGAAACTGAAGCAAGGGAAATTACAGATAAGGCTTGTAAGCAGTTATTGGCAAATGAAGTTATGGAAGATTATGAGATTGAAATTTTAAAAAAAGATAAGAAATGAACAGACGGCGCGTCGTATGTTCTGAGAAAAAAAAACAGGCCCCTTCTGTTGAAGTACTTGAACAGGAAAAAGAACAGGAAAAGGAGAATACTCCATGGAGGCTGATTTTATATGATGATGATATCCATACGTTTGATGAGGTTATCAACCAGTTAATAAAAGCTTTGGGATGTTCTGTCTCCAGGGCCGAAGAAATCACGTTAAAAGTGCATAACGAAGGTAAAGCCACCGTACACGAAGGCAGTTTTGAAGAGTGTCTAAATATCAATACCATTTTGCAGGAAATTCAATTAATCACAGAAATAAAAGGATAGAAAAGTGTCTGGAACAATAGGAGTTATCGTATTTCCGGGATCGAATTGTGATCACGATGCCTATCATGCAATGAAGCACGTGCTGGGTATGGAAACAAAATTTTTATGGCATAAAGACAGGGATTTGTCCGGAATTGATTTTTTGATCATTCCGGGCGGATTCTCATATGGAGATTATCTTCGTTCAGGGGCAATCGCAAGGTTTTCGCCGATTATGCAGGAAGTAGTTGACTATGCCGCCGGGGGCCGGCCCCTGCTTGGAATTTGCAACGGATTTCAGATCCTCCTTGAAAGTAATTTACTACCCGGAGCAATGAGGCATAACGAGAAGCTGCGGTTTATTTGTAAAGATGTTCATGTTAGAACTGAAAATAATTCCACAATCTTTACTCAGGGATTGAAAAAAGGAAACGTTCTGACATTTCCCGTATCCCACGGTGAGGGAAACTATTTTATCAGTGACGAAGGTCTAAAAGAGCTTCAGGATAAAGACCGTATCATTTTTCGCTACTGTAACAAAGAGGGTGTGACTACGAAGGAGTCAAACATTAACGGATCTGTTGATGCAATTGCAGGAATCATAAACAATAGCGGAAACGTTCTCGGTATGATGCCGCATCCGGAGAGAGCGATGGAGGAGATACTCGGAAAAGAGGACGGTGTAAAATTTTTCAGGTCAATGTTTGATTCACTGCAGTTAGCCTGATATTAAGCCGGATATAAATATGAACTTCGAACTTTTGAAAACAATTTTTGAAGTTATTGATTGAAACCGCCCATAAATATAGTCCTGACGAATGAGTGAGATTGATGAATCAAAAAAAATATCTCTTTACAGCGATAAACTGGTAAAGAAATATAGAAAACGGACTGTTGTGGATGAAGTATCCATTAATGTGGAGCAGGGGGAGATCGTTGGACTGTTAGGCCCAAACGGGGCCGGTAAAACAACAACCTTTTATATGTTTGTGGGAATTATCCGTCCCAATTCGGGAAGGATATATTTGGATGATAAAAATATAACGGGAAAACCCATGTATCAGAGAGCACGTATGGGCATTGGTTATTTATCGCAGGAAGCCAGTGTTTTCAGAAATCTGACTGTTAGGGAGAATCTTGAGACGGTGCTGGAGTTTTTTCCTTATTCCAAAAAAGAGAGACATGAAAGGGTTGACAGCCTTATTGAAGAGTTTGGACTAAAAAAATGTCAAAAGAATAAAGGATACAGCTTATCAGGCGGTGAGCGCCGGCGTACAGAAATTGCAAGAGCCCTTGTTACAGACCCTAAATTTATTTTGCTTGATGAACCATTTGCCGGTGTTGATCCGATTGCGGTAGAGGATATACAGGAAATTGTTGCCCAGTTAAAGTTTCGAAACATTGGTATTTTTATTACCGATCACAATGTGCATGAAACGCTGGCAATTACGGATCGTGCCTATCTTATGTTTGATGGAAAAATTTTAAAAGAAGGCACGGCTGAGGTGCTTGCAGAAGATGAAGAAGCAAAAAAATTGTATCTTGGAAAACAATTTAAATTAGACAGATATCAACAGGAATAAGTATATGAAAGAGATAACGGTTCAGGAATTAAAGAAGAAATTTGACAAGGGTGACAATTTCTTCCTGCTCGATGTCAGAGAGCAGTTTGAGTATCAAATTTCGAATATTGATGGTGAGCTGATACCACAGGATCTTCTCCCGGAAAAAATTGAGGAAATAGAAGACAAAAAGAACGATGAAGTGATCGTCATGTGCCGCAGCGGCGGAAGAAGCGCCAAGGCGTGTGAACTGTTGAGCAAAAACGGATTTGAGGACGTAAAAAATCTGAAAGGCGGGATTAATGCATGGGCCAGGGAAATCGATTCGTCGCTTCCTGTTTATTAACTGATTGACTCCACACTCTGTTAAAAACTTTCTGAGGATATTCCCCGCTATGCAGTAGTTGCAGCTATTTGTGCAAACAGCTCTTCATTACTGTCTGTTTGTTTAATAACTTTTACCAGCATCTGCATGGATTCTTTTGGCGGTTTTTTCAGTAAAAACCGGCGTACCATATTTCTTTCATCGAGAGATTCAGATATAAACTTATCATCATTCCGGGTGCCTGAGGCGGAGATATTGATAGCGGGGAAAATTCTGTCGTTGGCTATTTCTCTGTCTAAAACCAGCTCCATGTTGCCTGTTCCCTTAAACTCTTCAAAAATCAGATCATCCATTCTGGAATTCGTTTCGATCAGGCAGGTTGCAATAATGGTAAGAGAGCCCCCATTTTCAATTTTCCTGGCTGAACCAAAAATCTTTTTAGGTATTTCCAGTGCCCGTATATCCAATCCGCCCGATAGAGTTCGGCCGCTGCCGGATTGTGCCGCATTGTAGGCTCTTCCAAGCCGGGTGAGTGAGTCAACAAGCAGTACGGCATCCTGTCCGCATTCAGCTTTTCTTTTCACATAACCCAGTGCCAGTTCAGAGATCCGGACATGGCTCTCGGTGGGTTTGTCATTGGATGACGCAAAAACCTCTGCGTTTGTAGTCCTTAAAAAGTCGGTAACTTCCTCCGGCCTCTCATCAACAAGCAGAATTCCGGTGTGAATATCGGGATAATTTTCCGTCAGGCTCTGAGCAATTTTTTTGAGAAGCACGGTTTTTCCTGTACGCGGTGGAGAAACGATAAGAGCTCTCTGTCCGCGGCCTATAGGAGCCACCAGGTCGATTACCCGAAGCTCAACATCTTCCGGCTGATTTCCCAGTTTGATATATTCATTTGGCATGATGGGCGTTTGAAGTTCAAACCGGTTTATTTTTTGCCAGTCTGTCGCTGACATGCCATTAATGAGCTCAATTGAGTGGACATGCCGGTTTCCTTTTTGATCTTCTTCAAACTCACCTTCCAGCATCAGGCCCGATCTCAGGTCGTGATGCTTTACTTCATCGGGAAACAGAAAAGGGTCATTTTTGTCGTAACTGAACTCAAAGTCAAGTTTTCTGATAAATCCGTACCCTTTACGGTTGATTTCAAGTAATCCGCTATAGCGTCCGGCAACACGAATATTTTGATTTTTATGAAATTGGGGAGTAAATACTTTATCCCCTTTACTTTGGCCTTTGGTGCTTTTTTTTCTTTTACTACCTTTACGGCCTTTATTTTTGCGCGACTGTGCCATCCAGCAATAGTATATTTAATTAATTTTATTTTTTGATTTGATCTTCACCCGGTAACCGGGGATATCAAGAATTGTTTATACGAGAACGGAAAAACTGAGATAAGAAGATGTGGTTCATTTTGTCATGAACCACATCTTGTAATATTCGTTAAGATAAGAAAGGAAAATCTATATTGGAAATTACCGTACTTTTGTTGTTTCATTAATCCAGCTATAGCATTCACCAATACTTCCATCTATTTTAAATGTATCACCGGTTTCCCATCCTTTAAAAAATTTGTCTTCTGCCTGCGGCATAACATTTTGGTAAGACTTATACTGCTGATTAACTCTGGAAGCCACAGAGGAATCAACACTCCTTGCTCTATCCAGATAATCAAGTACAAGCCAGTACACAGTCCGGTCGTCACGCTCAATTTTTCTGCCTCTTGTGCAATTTGAAACTGCCGCTGCATAAATCAATGAAATTCTCATATAGGGTTCACCCCAGTTTGGATCAATTTGGCTTGCCCGCCTGGCAAATCTCCTGGCATTTTGCAGGTTGCCTGTGTTTTGATACGTTTCAGCAATCTCAAGGGCGATCCTTTTTCTGGCGTTATCATCCGGTGCTTTATCGAGAGCTTCTTTCAGGTATCTGAGAGCAATATCGTATTTTGCATCGTTTTTTGCAATTTCGGCAAGTTGTCGGGTATTTTCGAAATTCGGATTGATGTTGTAAAGCTTTTCCGTCATTTGGATCGCTTTCTCCCGGTCTCCTACTCTTTCATAGAGATCGGCAAGTTCATCTATTAAATCCTGGTTTTCCGGAGCATCTGCAAGCTGTGATTCTAAAAAGTCAATTCTTTCTTCCGGCGAGTCAAATAATTCATCCCTTGCGTCATTAATTACACTTTTGAGTTTATCATCTGCATGAGGTTCGATTTTATCAATTGCATCAAGAGCCATCTGTTTTTCATTATTACTAACATAATAGCTGAGCAAAATTTGAGCATAATATCCATCTCCTAAAGTGGAAAAGCGTTCGGGATCCATTTCAAACACTTTTTCATATTGTTCAAATGCTTTATCCAGGCCATTTTCAATATGCTCGCTGTTTTCCTGGTAGAAAGTACCCTTTTTGTGTTGCCATTCAAGATAATCAATTTCATCTTCGCTGAAAGTTTCGAATACTTCATCAAAAATAGCTTCAGCTGTATCCAGGTATGCAGCTTTCATTTGCGGATCTTCTTGTTGTTTGGCTATTTCGGTATAAACTTTCCTCATTCGGTCGAACTGAGTTTCAAGTGAAAACCGGTTCATGCCCTTTAACTCTTTGGGCTTGGCTTCCATCATCCATCTCCCAAATTGCAAAGCCATATCATAATTACCGGAACGATAATTTTCATAAAAAATAGAATAGGCCTGAAGATGGCTCATTCCGTAAGGTGGTTCCGATTGCCCTCTGGCAGCAGATGAGATCACTGCCAGTAATCCAATAGCTAATATTAATTTCTTCATGATTGTATTTGTTTATTTGATCGCTATCTTAAAACTCAAAAAAGCCAATAATATTATATTATTGAAATTTTGGTTGTAAAAACATGATTTCAGCAAGGTTAAGCGATAATTTTATACCCCAAATTCTTTCTCGTATTAAATTATCTGTTTCCGTTCCGCGTAAACCGTAATGAAAACTGATATCAACGGATGATGCATCATTTCTGGTAATAATACCCAAGCCTAAATGAAATGAAATTGTATCAATATCGTTTTCATCAATTTTTAAATGGCCGGAGTCATAATTAACACCGGCGCTGTATCGAAAGTTAGAGAAAAAATCTCTTCTCTGGTTCGATGTATACGGGTGAAACTGTGCACCCACACCTATTTTAATGCGATCTACAAAATATTGTTCCTCGTCAGGCTGAAAGCTAAATTCAGCATCCGACCATTTTTGATAAAGCAACTCACTTGTAACATTAAAACGGGAACTGGAATTATACGTAAGGCCAGCGTTAATTTCTAATGGAAATTTAACATCATCCCTTCTGCTCTGGTCATCACCCAAAAGATCAATGAGCGTATCTGTACCATCAACATTCTTAAAAGATTCAACCTGACGGTTAGCTGTATAAGACACCGGTAAATTAACAGATGTTCCGAAAGATATCCAGTCTTCACCGCTGAATATTTCCTTAAAACGGGTAAAAAGGCCAAAACGATTGCCAAATCCCGTTCCGTTGACAGTCTCGGTAAATTCTACCGGAAGAAAACGATTGGAGGTAAAAAGTGTATTTATGTCATTTTCAATATTGGTAAAATAGACAGAAGCGCCATAACCCACCGATATATTGTCATTCAATGAATAACCCAATCCGATTTCAGCCCTGTTTACACCGCCGGTTCCCCTGTTTCTGGTACTTAAAAAAATCGGGTCGTTTCCGGAAGTATTTTCAAATTCAATTATGTTATCAAGGTTAAACCTGGACCTGGTCAGGGGTGTAAAGGAGACTGACGCTCCAAGTTTCTGTTTTAAAATTGGGAATACAAACTGAAAGTTACCAAAATCAACAGCAGTAGTACGTTTTGAATCAATATTATCTTCTGAATAAAATGACTGAAGGCCAAGAAGTACAGAACCCTGGGTAAAATTACTTTTTCCCCAGTGAGCCGGGTTCGAAAGACTTGCCATAAACGGATCAAATACAGATACACCGGACATACCCATCCCGTCTGTATGAGGTGATGTAATGTCAGCGGGAAATCCAAAACCAATTTTTGAATAAATACTCCCCCCCACAGCTTCATCAGATAATGTTCGTTGAGAATAAACTGTTGCCGGTAAAAGAAACAGAATTGCTAAAACTATAGACCTTATCATTATTATTTAGTTATTCGTATTTACGGCAGTAACATTTATCATTGGCCGGCGATTTTCAACAGCGTTCATGTCATAAATTGCTGTTGAGAAAATCAATCCGTTGGTTAACTGAACACTCAGATAAAACTTGCCTTCAACAGGGGTTCCAAACAGTTCAGAATTTGCAAGATTGGTGATATTGATACGGAATGAATTGTCAGAAGAATCCCGTAAAGCAACAAAATCGGGATTTGAAGTAAATATTTGTTCAGCAATATCTAATTCACTTTCCAGTATATGAATTCTCAAAGTTTCTACAGCCGGGCGGGTGTGATTAAGAGGTAGCGTCTGTTCAAGCAAGTTTTTATTCTCAAACAGAACCAATTCAACTCTTGCCAAATTTTGACTCTGAAGATTATCCTCTGTCAATTCCG
This sequence comes from uncultured Balneolaceae bacterium, assembly GCA_964517005.1. GTDB lineage: Bacteria > Bacteroidota > Rhodothermia > Balneolales > Balneolaceae > CAYVBJ01. Next base: position 27,741 of record CAZFAJ010000017.1, read on the forward strand.
GGTTCATTGAGATGAAATTTTCGAGAGTGTTGTGAATCTTAAAAATATTATCCTCCACTGGCTCCGGATCTTCTGACCTTTCAATAGTGCTGGCCCAGTCAAGCGCTTGCTGGAAAAAAGTATCATCTTCAGGTTTTCCTATTATAAATCCGGTGGCTTGCGGACTGGTTTGATTGGCATCGTCATCTGTTAAAACAGTGGGGAAAATGATTTTAGAACCTGCCGGATCATCGGGGACAATCGCGAGGCCGGGAAACTCTGTTCTGTAAAGCGATTCCCTGTCTTCTGAATCAGAATTTAGAAATTCGGCATAACGGGATGTCCATTCGGGATCCAGGTCTACCAAAACGGTATCTTCACTGCTTACTGAAAATTCCCCCAATTTTTTTGAAGTATCAAAATTAATCTGATCAGAATATTTGACCTCATTTCCTCTCCAGACATCTGATATTTCATAAATTGAAAAATTAGCTGTGGCTGTGCTATCACCATATTGCTGGTTATTAACAACAAGCCTTAATCGCATTAAATCAGTATCAGCATCCACTGAATCGATTGCCTGCCGATTGATTGAGGGCCTTATGTAACCAATATTTGTTGTGGTTCCAAACAAGGGGTCGGCATACCTGCCTATTGCCATTGAGCGTAAATTACCGGAATAGGTAGGATCGTTTTCAGTTTCAATACTATCAAGAGAAAAGGAGCTGGTTGATATCCTCTCTTCAGATTCAATGAAGCTTGTCCCAACCTGTCCGGACTCTTCGCAACCAGTAAACAATATAAAAACAAAAAATGCAGCGGTACATATTGTGCTGCAGTTTTTCATTTTAACAGATTGTGGTAATAAATGTAGGAAGGTTTTTTTGAACAATGAGCCCTTAATCATTTGTGCCGGTGATTTCCCGGTAGTATTCTGCAAATTTGTTTGATACATCTTCGGGCGAACCCTGAATTTTTGTTGGATTAATATCTAATTCACTAAATAAATCATCGAATTCATTGGATAAATGATTACCTGTAACAACATAATCACTGTATTTTAACCCGATGCGTAACATGTCAACGTTGCCGTCGGCCAAAAGATTTTCTTTATCAACATCATCCGGCAACCCAAGCAGGTCAAGAATTTTAGTATCTGTAAAAATTCCTTTGTTTTCAGGGTGGTGAAGATTATAGACAATTTTTGTATTCTGAAAAATATCTTCGTCTTTGTATTTACTGCGAACGAGCAGTGGAATCAATCCTGCGGGCCAGTCATGGCAGTGTATTATATCAGGTTGCCACCCAAGACTGATAACCGTTTCAATTACTCCTTTATTGTAGAACGCAAGACGCTCATCATTATCATCATAAAAATCACCGGATTTTGGATCTTCAAATAGTGCTTTTCTTTTGAAATAGGTATCATTGTCAAGAAAGTAGACCTGTAATTTAGCATTTGGTATGCTTGCAACCTTAATACGCATGCTTTCAACATTATCACCTACCTCAACCTCTATGCCGGATAAACGGATAACCTCATGCAGACGATTTCGTCTGTCATTGATAGATCCGTATTTCGGAAGCAAAATCCGTATTTCAAATCCTTTGTCTTGTAAAGAAGCCGGTAAAAACCGCAGTAGATCTGCGGTGTAAGTCATTCTGGCAAAAGGTGCAATTTCAGCCGCAGCATATAGTATTTTCATAATTAATTATTTTCGAATTAAATTTTCTTACTCTTGGGATTTACCGGAATTTTTGACGGTGTTGGTGGATGGATACAGATTTTCGATCTGATTGTCATCAATGTTATAAAAATCAAAAAGGGTATCAGAACGAAGGCCAAGGCGGAGGGTTTCAAGCGAAATAACCTCTGTAGGATTGATATTACCCAGATTTACATTACAACCGAATTTACGAATAAACCACACTTGTTGTTCTTTCTGTGGGGCTTCAAATATCAATAAGTCGGTAGAAATCTGATCCGTAATTTCTTCAATTAAACCGGAACGAACTTCTCCATTTGGCCTGAACACACCAACAGTTCCGCTTTCACGTGCTTCACAAATTATCTTTTGAGCCCCTGCTTCCAGCTCATTATTAATCATCTTCACCCATTTATACGGCGGGATAATTTCATTGGGATTTTTACTTCCGATTTCGGAAAGAACCGTAAATTCACTGCTCAGATCTTTTATGATATCGATTTTTCTTTTTTCGGAGAGCCATATTGTACCATTCGAGACCTCAACATACTTAATATCAAGATCATTAAGCAACTTCGTATAGTCGTCGAGCTGATTCCGTAAAACATACGCTTCGAACAGCGTACCGCCGAGGTAAACGGGAATATCGTACCGGGCATAGACGCCCAGTTTTTCTTTGAGATTTTGAGATACATAAGATGTACCCCATCCCAGTTTAATGATATCAACATATCCGGAGGCGACCTCGCAAAAATCTTCGGCCTGCCGAACGCTGTATCCTTTGTCCAATCCCAGTGTTATTCCATTCTGTCTTGGTTTAACAGATCGTTTAGGTAGATGATTAAGTTTAAAAGGCATGTAAGAAGTTTAACTTCGGTTTATAATCAGCGTAAGATACAAAACCACTCATTTTATAGAAAGTTTTGATAAAAAAGGTTTTGTACCGAATTATTTTGACATTTTTCGGTTGCTCATTTCAATCAGGCCACGGATTCGGTTCGAATCCACATCATCCAGCATCTGTTGTGTATATCGCCATTCCCAGTTATCACCAACGGTTCCGGGTGTATTCATTCTGTATTCAGAATCAAGATTCATGAAATCCTGAAGCGGAAATACAGCCTGGTCGGCGACGGATAACATTCCCAGCCGGATAAGCTCCCAATTTATTTCAGAGCCGTCACTTTTAGTGTATTCCCGGGCTCTGTGTTTTTCAGCTTCCGGGGCGGAGTTATACCAACCAATGGTGGTATCATTATCATGTGTTCCTGTATACACTACACAGTTGGTATCGTAATTGTGTGGAAGGAAATCGTTAGAAGAATCACTGTCGAAAGCAAACTGCAGAATTTTCATACCGGGAAACTGAAAATGGTCTCTTAATTCTATTACTTCCGGTGTTACAAATCCAAGATCTTCAGCTATGATCGGTAACTCTCCCAATTCATTTCTGATCGTTTCAAATAGTTTTTTTCCCGGGCCTTTCACCCAGTCTCCTTTTTGGGCAGTTTTTTCTTCAGCCGGAACTTGCCAAAAGGCTTCAAATCCACGAAAATGATCTACACGAATCGCATCGAACAAATTAAACATTTGATCAAAGCGTTCAATCCACCATGAATAACCATCTTTTTCGAGTGCATCCCATTTGTAAAGTGGATTTCCCCAAAGCTGACCTGTTTCACTGAAGTAATCAGGGGGTACACCGGCAACGAGCTGACGGTTACCCTGCTTGTCAACAGCAAAATATCCTGGGTTTGCCCACACATCCGCACTGTTATGGTCAACAAATATAGGAATATCACCGATCACACGGATATTTTTATCATTTGCATATCCCTTTAAGTCAAACCATTGGTTAAAGAATTCAAACTGCATCCATTCTTCATGTTTAATCTCTTCACGGTTTTCATTTTTGATTTCTTTCAATTTCTTCTTATTGCGTTGTGCAATATCAGGATCCCAGCTGTTCCATGGTTCCCGGTTATGCATTTTGGAACACACAATAAAAAGGCAGTAATCGTCCAGCCAGTTTTTATTTCTTTCCTTAAAATTATGAAGATCCTTTTCCTGTTCGGAAGTGAGGTGCCTGTAGAAATTTTGTGAAGCGATTCGTAAAATTTCACCTTTCTGTTTATAAGCTTCATCATAATCTACTGAAACTGATTCAGGCATTTTAATATTGTCGGCTTCGGCACTTGAGATAAGCCCTTTATCAACCAGGATGTCCGGCGAAATCAGGTATTGATTACCGGCGAAAGCGGAATAGCTGGCATAGGGTGAGCTGCCGTAGCCGGTTGGCCCGAGAGGCAAAACCTGCCAGATAGTTTGATCTGTATTGTTCAAAAAACCGATAAATTTTCTTGCACCGGGCCCAAGGTCACCGATTCCGTAAGCTGATGGAAAGGAGGTCGGATGCACAAGTGTCCCTGATGATCTGGGAAATCGCATTGTAATAGATATCTGTTTTAGTTAATTGGTTTTAATATCAAGCCGCCCAACGGAGGAACTGTAATTTCAATATGTGCAGGTTTTGAATGCCATGAAGAATCAATTCCATTGATAACCATATCTCCCGTGTTGCTTCCGCCATAATATTCTGAGTCGCTGTTAAGAATAACTTCGTATTGAGTAGCTTTTGGAACTCCGAATTTATAACCATAATGGACAGACGGTGTAAAATTAAATATAAAGATAAGAAAATCGTCCGGATTTTTACTCTTTCGGATATAGGAAATAATACTGTTATCGGCATCACTGATATCAATCCATTCAAATCCTTTCCAGTTTGCATCCACTTCATACATCGCCGGATGCTTGATATAAAGTGAATTCAGATCTTTAACAAGCCGGCGGATACCCTGATGATTTTCCCACTGCAGAAGGTGCCAGTCGATTGAATGAGATTCTGTCCATTCGCTCCATTGGCCAAATTCACTACCCATAAAAAGCAGTTTTTTCCCCGGATGACCGTACATGTGTGTATATAAAAGCCTCAGGTTTGCAAATTTCTGCCAGTCGTCACCGGGCATTTTAGTTAGTAGAGACTGTTTCATGTGAACAACCTCGTCATGAGAAAGAGGCAGAATAAACTGTTCTGAAAAAGCATAAATGAGAGAAAACGTAAGCTGATCCTGATGGTATTTTCTGTATATAGGATCTTTTTGGAAGTAGGTGAGGGTATCGTTCATCCAGCCCATGTTCCATTTGAAATCGAAGCCGAGGCCTCCGGCAGAAGTTGGTTTAGAAACTCCCTGGTACGATGTGGATTCTTCGGCCAGGGTAATAATTCCGGGAAAATAGTCATGAGACACTTCATTGAATCTCCGCAGGAAATTGATAGCTTCCAAATTCTCGCGCCCGCCGTACTGATTCGGTATCCATTCACCCTCTTCTCTGGAATAGTCAAGATATAGCATGGAAGCCACGGCATCTACGCGTAAACCGTCTATGTGAAATTCTTCGAGCCAGTAAATCGCATTCGAAAGTAAAAAATTCATGACTTCAATCCTCCCAAAATTAAAGATATGGGTTCCCCAGTCTTTGTGTTCGCCCTGGCGGGGATCGTCATGTTCATAAAGGGCGGTACCATCGAACCGTCGCAACCCATGTTCATCTTTGGTGAAGTGAGCCGGAACCCAGTCCAGTATCACTCCGATATTGGCCTTGTGGCATTTGTCAACGAAGTAACGGAAATCGTCCGGATTGCCAAAGCGGCTGGTTGGAGCAAAATAACCGGTTATCTGGTATCCCCAGGACGGATCATAGGGATGTTCGGCAATCGGCATTAATTCAACATGCGTATAGTTCAGATCTTTCAAATACGGAACCAGGTCATCGGCCAGCTCGCGGTAAGAGAGGTAACCGGGATCACTATCTACGTGCCGTTTCCAGGAGCCGGGATGGATCTCATAAATTGCAATAGGTTTTTCGTAGTTTTGAAGCCCCTGCCGTTTTTTGAGCCATAGATCATCGCTCCATTCAAAATTACTTTCCCAGATTTTTGTAGCCGTACCGGGACGCATCTCCGCATATCGCCCATATGGATCAGATTTTTTTATGGGAGGCGCGTCAAAAGGAGGTTTTATTTCATATTTGTAAAGATCGCCCGGAGCAGCATGAGGGATAAATATTTCCCAGATTCCCTGCGCCGGATGCTTTCTCATGCAATGGGTTCGGCCATCCCAGTTATTGAATGAACTGATTACACTCACCCGCCGGGCATTTGGTGCAACAACAACAAAATGTGTGCCATCGACACCGTCCACTTCCCTGAGATGTGAACCCAGCCACCTGTAAGCATGATGATGGTTGCCTTCACCCCATAACTGAAGGTCATAATCTGTTAAAAGTGAGCCAAACCGGTAAGGATCTTCAATCGTATACATCTCGCCGTGATAAGGATGTATCTGTAACTTATATTTGAAAGATTTTTTCCGGCGTGGAAACAGGTATTCAAACAGTCCATCTTCAGAAATCTTATTGAGCTGAACTGCTTTTCCATTCTCAGGAAGAACCTCAACTGATTTGGCGTTGGGCTGAAATGTGCGGATAACGAGTTTCTCTTTTCCGTCCAGTTCAACTGAATGCAAACCTAATACAGAGAAAACATCTTCGTGAGCCCCGTTGGATATTGCAGAAATTTCTTCGATTTTTAAAGTGGCATTATTCACGATAAACAGGCGTTTAATTTTTAGTGGGATAACAAGATATGAAAATTGTCAGCAAAATTACGTTCCGAATATAGACTTACGACTTAATTGATTAAATTTTTATGAAATGAACGTAATCAGATTTATCTCTCAGAGATACCTTTTTTCCAAAAAAAATATTTCACTGGTTTCTGCCCTCACCCTGATCAGTATTACCGGAGTTACAATCGGCACTGCCTTACTTATTGTGGTTTTGTCCGTGTTTAACGGTTTTTTTGATGTAATCCAATCCCTTTTGCTTTCATTTGACCCTGATATCCGGATTGAAACGGCGATCGGTGAGGCGGCTTTTATGGATCGCGGGATTGAATCGACCCTTTCATCGCATCCGGATGTGGTTGGGGTTACGCCCTACGTAGATGGTAAAGGAATGCTTGTATTCCGAAATGACAGGAATGAAGTTATAACGGTGAAAGGGATTGAGAAAGAGTCCTTTATAAGGCAAAAAGAACTACGGAACAGTATTGTAAGCGGTGTTTTTGATCTGTCTGTAAAAAACAATCGTCCCGGGATTCTTGTAAGCAGCTCCATAATGAATAAGTACCGGCTCGAGGAGGGTGACGAAATAGCCATTCTGAGCACGAGCGGTATGCGGAGGGCTTTAACTCAGTTTTCGGTACCCCGGGTGAGCAGGTACACTGTGCGGGGCATCTATTCCATGCAGCAAATTCTGGATGAGGATATTGTGTATGTGGACATCCGGGCAGCACAGCGATTGTTTAACGTTCGCAATCAAATAACAGGATATGATCTTAAGCTTTCTGATTCAGACAAAGCAGAAAAGGTTAAGAAAACTCTTGAAGCGGAACTAGACGATCGTTTTGCAATATCAACATGGTACGATCTTCAAAAACCGTTGTATGATGTGATGTACCTGGAAAAATGGGGCTCTTATTTTATTTTGATGATTATTGTGATTGTAGCTGTTCTGAATATTATAGGATCACTGACCATGATTGTAATCCAGAAGCAGCGTGATATCGGTATTCTCATTTCAATGGGGATGACTCCCGAGAATATCAAAAAAATATTTCAAAGTCAGGGCCTTCAGATTGGTATGATCGGATGTGGAATTGGCGGAAGCCTTGGACTCTTACTAAGCTGGCTTCAATCTGAATATGGGTTGTTAAAGCTATCGTCTGCTTTTATTATTGATGCCTACCCGGCGTCTGTCAATCCATTCGATGTAATCCTGGTTCTTGGAGTGAGCATGATTCTCTGTATCGCAGCAAGCTGGTATCCGGCAAAAAGAGCGGCGTCAGTAGAGCCGGCAGATGCAGTCAGAAATGAATAATCCGGGGATCACTCGTTAAAGGTATCGGGGAGATCATTCTCATAGAGTACCACATCACCCGGCTGTACATATTTGTTAAGTAAATCATTGGCCTCAAAAAGTGAGTTCACAATTCTGACATCTGTCTTCAGCCCATTGGAAGCCGATTTGATCCCTTCGTAAATAGGTTCTGTCTGTGATTTACCGACTAAAATAACGAGGTCCAGGTTCGCGCCTGCAATCTGCTCGCCAAATTTTTGATTGGCAGATTCCTGGAGCTCACCCAGTTCAATCATGCCGGGTGTAATAATGATTCGCCGTCCGGTTTTAAATCCCTTTAAAATTTCAAGTGCATTCCTGGCTCCCACCGGATTTGAATTAAAGGCATCATCAATAATATAGAGATCGCCCTCTTTTCGCAGCTCCAGACGATGTTCAACAGGCTTTAGGGAGCGGACCGCGAGAGCAATCGTTTGAATTCTGATACCCAGTTCGCGCGCAGCAGCTGAGGCCAGTACAATGTTTTGCACATTATGCCTGCCCAGAAGGTTTGTGGTCACATTCGTTTTCTCAGGTTTATCTGCGCCGGGCTTTTGGCTGATCAGTTCGAATGTAGTTCCATTGTGGTCATAACTGATATCAGCCGCTGTAATGCTTCCGTTTGAACCCGTCTTTACTATATTTACATCCTTTCTCAAGTGCGCCATAGCAAACACCTGTTCATCATCGCCGTTAAGGATCAGGGTTCCGCCCGGTTTCAATTCTCGTGCAAGTGTAGATTTTTCCCGGATTAAGACTTCTTTTGAACCGAATGTTTCGAGGTGCGAAACACCGATGTTGGTGATAATAGAAATATCCGGCCTGGCGATATCACACAACTCCTTAATGTTCCCGGGATACCTTGCACCCATTTCAAGAATCAGTATCTGATGTCCTGCGTGCAGGTCGTTATTTATGACCTTGCAGATGCCCATCGGGGTGTTAAAACTGCCAGGGGTAACACAAACTTTATACCTCTCTTTCAGGATGGCTTCAAGAATGAACTTTGTGCTTGTTTTACCGTAACTGCCGGTAATGGCAATCACTTTTAGCGAAGGCATGGAGGCAAGCTTACTGCGGGCCTGCTTTTTAAAACCGTTCTGGATCTTTTTTTCCACCGGCTTCATCAAAAACGCAGCCAGGAATAGAAAGAAAGGGATAATCATATCAGCCAGTATAAATCCAAAGGAGAGGATATAGGGATCTGCTGCAACAAATAAATTATCAAGCTGCCTGACGCTGACGAGGCCGGACAACGTTCCCGTATAACTCAATTCGACAGTTGCATACCAGAGCGGAAGAATTAAAATTGCAAGAGTGGCAGCAAGTCTTTTCAGACGGGGTGTAAAAACCAGCTTTTTTTTCTCCTTTTCCAGGCGGAATCTGCCAACTGGTATAAACCAAAAGAGAACAAAAATCGAAAAAATAAGAGTCGCCGCCGATGGAGTGAGCCGTGCAGAAAGAAAATAGAGCAGGGACAGGATCACCAAATTGAAGAGAACATGTTCCGGAGTAATAATTTTACTGGAAAAATATTTGTTAAACCAGCCACGAAATTCCGTAGTTTTATACCCGTGTTGCTGAAACATGTGCAAAAAATAACGGAGACGATAAATGCTGTGCCGCACAAGAACTGCAGCTAATACTATTTGTAAGAGGTTTAAAAAGGTGTAATACAAATCCAAAGGCTATATGTGAAATAAATGAATTCCTTAACAATCAGGTAACCAAAATATACGGGAGATATTTTTTATATTAATACATGACAAATAAAAATGGTAACGATAAATAATTTTGAGATAAAGATATGAAATTAATAATTCCGATGGCCGGACGCGGAACAAGAGTAAGGCCCCACTCCCATACTGTCCCTAAACCACTGTTGCCTGTTGCCGGAACCATGATTGTGGAGCGTATTGTAGAGACATTTGCGAGAACACTCGACCGGCCGATTACGGAAATTGTATATATTCTCGGGCCCGATTTTGGAAGAGAGATTAAAGAGAAACTTAGCGAGATGAGTGAGCGTCACGACGCAAAAGCTTCATTTAAAGTTCAGGATGTTGCGCTCGGAACAGCACATGCAGTAGCATGCGCTGAAGAAAAACTGGAAGGGGAAGTTATCATTGTATTTGCTGACACTATTTTTGACACGAGTGAAACGGTTTCTGTTGAAGGGGCCGATAGTGTAATATGGCTTAAGGAGGTTGAAGATCCATCCAGGTTTGGCGTTGCCGTTCTTGAAGATGATAAAATTACGGATTTTGTAGAAAAACCAAGTGAACCCATCTCCAATCTTGCAATCATCGGAGTTTATTATTTTACGAAGGGCGAAGAGCTGAATGAAGAGATTCAGTATCTGATAGATAACCAGATAAAAGGACATGGCGGAGAGTACCAGCTGACAGATGCTCTGGACAGGCTTTTGAAGAAAGGGAATATCTTCAAAAAAGCAACCGTCGAAGAATGGCTCGACTGCGGAACACTGCCCGCATGGCTCAACACTACCGGTGAAATCCTGGAAAAAGAAAACCCGGAATTTGGAAAGTACGACAACACCACAATGCATCCGCCGGTATTTATCGGGAAAGGTGTTGAGATAAAAAACAGTGAAATCGGCCCGAATGTGAGTATCGAAAAGGAGACAAAAATTTCAGACAGCACAATCAGTGAATCAATCATCCAGGAGAATGCTGAATTAGAGGGCTGCAAGTTAAGCGGGTCAACCGTTGGAAATCATGCAAACCTTAAAAATGCAACAGGAAAACTCCACGTCGGCGACCACTCCATTATTGAGCAAAGCTAATCCGGAAAAATGAAATATACGGTATTGCTTCTTCTGATTCTGATTGCATGTGCACAAGAAAACAAACAAGACAGATCATACGAATTCGACCTTCAGGGCCACCGGGGTGCCCGGGGCCTGCTGCCCGAAAATACGGTTCCCTCTTTTTTAAAGGCTGTTGAGATTGGTGCAGATACCGTTGAAATGGACCTGGTTGTAACGGGAGACAGCATGCTGATTATTTCACACGAACCCTGGTTTAATCATAAAATCAGCACAAAACCTGGTGGGGAACCGGTTACGGAAAGTGAAGCCATGGATCTGAATATCTATGAAATGACATACGAGGAGACACAGCTGTATGATGTCGGCAAACGGGGCAATCCGGATTTCCCTGATCAAAAACCGATGGAAGTTGCCAAGCCTCTGCTTATCGACGCTGTTCAGGCAATTGAAAACTTCGTGGCAGAAAATAACAGCGAACCGGTTTACTACAATATCGAGACGAAAAGCAAACCGGAATATTACAATTTAATGGTACCGGAACCTGAGGTGTTTGCGCGTCTGCTATACAATGAACTTACCGAATTGGGAATAATTGACCGGGCTATTGTTCAATCTTTCGATGTAAATACACTCATCGAAATGCGTAAAATTGATCCGGATGTTACACTTGCGCTGCTTGTTGATAACAGGAACGGCCCGGAGGCGAATCTTCAAAAACTTGGTTTTACACCGGGTATTTACAGTCCCTATTACCGGCTTGTAAATCAAACGCTGATTGAAACAGGGGCAGAGCTGGGTATGAAAATTATTCCGTGGACCATCAATGAAGTTCCGGAAATGAAACGGTTACTTGAGATGGGAGTGGATGGCATTATTACCGACTATCCGGACAGAGCTATTGCTTTGAAAAAATAAGCAGTTATTGGAGTACGGTTTTTTGTTTTTACCGGGATATTTGCTATCTCAACCGGATGCAAGTATCAAATATACCCACATGTTTTATCGTAAATTTATCCGCAGGAAAGGGAATTGCCGGTGAATGGATTCAATCACTTGCTGAACTTACAGAAAGAAGGTTTCAATTTTCTAAAATGATCACCTGCAGAGACGGTGATGATCTCTCTGCAATAGCGCATGAATCTGTATCAACATTTAAAACTATTGTTGCATGCGGCGGAGACGGTACCGTAAGCCGGGTTGTAAATGGAATAGCCGATACAGAAGCAAAGCTTGGGATTATTCCTGTCGGGAGTGGCAATGATTTTGCCCGTGCTGTTAAGATCCCCGGAAAAATGAAAGAAAACCTTGAAAATATTGCTGCCGGAGTGTGCAGGAAAACAGACCTTATTAAAATTTCAGGAGATGTTGAAACCTGGTGCTGCAATACCTTCGGGCTGGGATTTGACGGATTGGTAAATTTCCATGCAGGAGGCCTGAAGATGCTCTCAGGGGCCAGTTCATATCTTTTTGGAGCTTTAAAGGCGGCTTTTCAGTTCTATGGCACTGAAATGAGTATCCAAACGGACAGCAGGTTGATTCAGGAAAAGTGCCTGATGGCAACTCTGTGCAATGGCAGTGATGAGGGTGGCGTTTTCCGGGTTGCACCTGATGCAAAAACGAACGACGGTTTATTGGATCTGCTGATTGTAAACACCATGCCTTTCTACAGAAAATGTTTTTTATTCAAAGAATTTTTGAGTCCATCGGGAAAGAAAATAATTGGTGTTGAACGGGAAACGGCCTTAAAAATACGGATCGAGTGTAAGGAACCTGTTTTTGCACACTGCGACGGGGAACATGCCGGTTCTGATATCAAAAACATTCTTGCTGAACTGAAGCCCGGTAAAATAGAGGTGGTTACAGGCCGGTGAACTGAGCCTGCCGGTTTCATTGATGATCCAGCCTGAAGTCAATCTCAAACTTTGTCCAGTCGTCTGAGGATATGTTCACATCTGCATCGAGCTGACTGGTAAGGGCTGTTATTAGAGTCATGCCAAGAGATTGCTGCTCTTCAATTTTAAATCCCTCGGGAAGTCCGTTGCCATTATCAGCGACAGAGAGCAGACAGGATTCGCCGTTCTTTTTCAGCCTGATTTTCAGAGTTCCATCATCCTTACCCTTGAAAGCATGTTTGTAAGCATTGTTCACAAGTTCGTTGAACATAAGCCCGAGCGGAACTGCATCCGTTATATTCATGCGCAGCTCATCGAGATCTTTATCGAGCGTGATTTTGCGGTTATTTGATCCGTAAGCCTGTGCAATCACATCGGTGAGTTCGCTCATATAGTCCGAGAGACTGATCTCGGCAAGAGTATCCGATTGATAGAGTTTTTCGTGGACAAGGGCGATAGATTGAATCCGGGATTGTGTTTCCTTGAAAATTTCCTGGACGTCTTCATCCACGCCGTCCTTTTGAAGTTCCAATAGACTTGAAATTATCGCCAGATTATTTTTAACACGGTGATGTATCTCCTGCAGAAGAATCTGTTTCTCTTTCAGGGACTGATCTATTTCGTTTTCATGCTCTTTTCTTTCGGATATATCCCGGACATTGCCAACTACGGCAATCGGTTTACCGTCAGAATCGTGAATTAAAGACCGTTTATTATTTACCCATACATACTCTCCGTCACTTCTTTCAACACGGAATTCAGTGTTTAGATTAATTTGAGATTCCAGATCATCCGCACCCAGCTCTTTAAATTTCTTTTTTATGGATTTCAAATCTTCCGGGTGAGTTTTATCAAATATAAAATCCGGCCCGCCTTTTTTCACTTCTTCCGCGCTATATCCAAGCATTTTCTCAACCGAAGGACTCATATAGTTATATTTTCGCGTTTCAAGGTCCATCAGGTAGATCACATCGCCGGAATTTTCAACAATTTTCTGTAATCTGTTTTGTGCATCGGATAACTTCCTGTTCCACTTTTTTGTATTTCTTATGATTCCAATCGTGAGTACTCCGCCGGTAATGATCAGGCCCGATCCAAAAATGAGTGTAATCCAGTATAAAAGATTGTTTACTTCATGCGATGCCTTAATGATTGTTGATGAAAAGCCGTTCTCTAAAGAGGTAAGCTCATTATCAAGAGCAATAATTCTTGATAAATAGAGATCGCGCTCCGCTTCAGTCAGAGTATCACTTTCAATTTTTTCATTTATTTCGGATGCAAGTAATTCAAGTTCGCCTATCTTTTTATCTCCTTCCGTCCATATTTGAATAGCCTCACTTAGATAAGGATAATTTTGAAAGAGATTGAAAAGACGAACCATGTAGATAACTTCATCCGGCCTGCTGTTTCCCCTGATAAATCCGCTGCTTGCAACTTCCAAATCAGGATTTTCGGATTGTAATGTTTCCCGTCCCACCTTGTAACCTTCAATAACTTCAAGAGATTTTCCGAATTCGGCGTAATGTTCCCCGTTTTGATGAAAAAGATAAACAGTTAAGGCCTGGCTGGCATTTTTTTGAGCTTTTGACCAGTGGGCTTCAGCGGCTATGTAACCTCTGAGTCCGGTAAGAATATTACTGCTTATATTGGTTAATACAATGAGTCCGGTTACCAATATCACAAATATTGCAATAACTGAGACAGTTTTGAGCTTATCCCCTTTGTAAAGATCTAACACATCGCCGAATGTTTAGATTGATATTTATTTTCTCTGAAAATGAACCCGAAAAGAATTAAATGCAATTTTTATCTTCAGGTTATCTTATAACAGGTTCTGATTTTTTGAAATCAGACACTGCTCAGAAGTGTTTCCCGCACTTCAAGATAGTAGTTTTCGTACACGCTGATGATCTTTTCCATTTCAAAAGTTTCAGCATGCTTGCGTGCATTGGCGGACATTTTTTTATGGAGCTTTTCGTCTTTCAATATTTCGAGGGCATGTTTTCCCATACACTCCACATCGCCCAGCTCGCAAAGAAACCCAGTTTCACCATGAATGTTTACTTCCGGAAGTCCGCCAATATTGGAACTGATTACCGGTACACCGCAACTCATTGCTTCGAGCGCGGCCAGGCCGAATGTTTCACTGCCGGACGGAATCAAAAACAGGTCGGAAATGGAAAGTACCTCTTCGACCTGTTCCTGTTTACCGAGAAAACGGACTTTGTCACAAAACTTCAGATCTCTGCACGTTTGTTCTGCTTTTATCCGGTCCGGGCCATCTCCTACCAGCAAAAGCTTGGCATCCACTCCGTTCTTAATGATCTCATGAAATGTCAGCACTACGTCGGGCACACGTTTTACTTCACGGAAATTTGAGACATGAGTGATAACTTTTTCGTCTTCCGGACAGATTGCCTTTTTGAAATGGCCTTTGTTGGATTTTTTAAACCGGTCGAGATCTATAAAATTGGGTATAACTTCAATATTCTTTTTGACGTCAAATGTAGAATAAGTTTCTTTTTTCAGATATTCAGAAACCGCAGTAACCCCATCACTTTTATTGATCGAAAAGTCGACTATCTCCTTATAGCTTGGATCTCTGCCAATCAGTGTGATGTCTGTTCCGTGCAGTGTAGTGATAACGGGAATGTGAATATCCTGTTCTTTCAGGATCTGTTTTGCCAGGTAGGCACTTGTAGCATGCGGGATAGCATAGTGTACATGGAGGATATCAAGTTTTTCAAATTTGATAATATTTACCATCATATTAGCGAGCGCAAGATCATAAGGCGGATACTCAAAGAGCGGGTAACTGCTCAGATCCACTTCATGAAATGTAATATCAGTCCGGAGGGAATCAAGCCTTGCCGGCCGGGCGTAGCTTATGATGTGAATTGAGTGTCCCTTGTTGGCTAAGCCTTTTGCCAGTTCTGTTGCAATAACACCACTGCCCCCGAATGTCGGGTAGCAGACAATACCTATATTCATCTTATATTTTGTTTAGAATTTTTTTGACAATGTAGCAATAGTTAGCGACACCTGAAATTACGGAAATTAATACGGAAGGATACTATGACATGTATCTCATCTGTTTAATTTAATTAATGTATGACACAGTAAAATTATTTTACGAACAACGTAAAAAGATGACAATTAATTCTGTTCTTCTTTCAGATGTGGAGTTTTCACTTTTTTACAATAGTGTCCTGGCAAGGCTAAAGTGGTGGATGAGACCTGACAGCATACCGGCGTTTTTCCGGTTTCTGTCAGCGTCATTAACTTTGAAAGAAGATGGCATAAGGCGGTTTTCTCACAAAACCCAACGCTGTCAGATCCAGTAGGTGCTGACAGGTTTCGATCGACATTTCATATTTGACTTAAGAATAGAGCATAACAGACTATTTTTAAAGACTGAAAGCAGAGATATTAACAGGGATTAGGTGAAAATAGTGAATACTGTTA
The DNA here is from genome assembly GCA_964517005.1 of uncultured Balneolaceae bacterium. Taxonomy (GTDB): domain Bacteria; phylum Bacteroidota; class Rhodothermia; order Balneolales; family Balneolaceae; genus CAYVBJ01. The sequence continues at coordinate 43,595 of CAZFAJ010000017.1, forward strand.
TATTTGATTTTTCTCTCAAACCCTGAAAAAATACTGATACTTAAACTATGGCAGGACATTCAAAATGGGCAAATATTCGCCACAAAAAGGCGAGAGAAGATGCGAAAAGGGCAAAAGCTTTTACAAAGCATATCAGGGAAATCACCATTGCTGCCCGTGAGGGTGGCGGAGACCCCGATGGTAATCCAAGGCTGTCGCTCGCAATTGATAACGCCAAGGCGGTTAACCTTCCAAAAGATAATATTGAAAGAGCGATTAAAAAGGGAACCGGTGAGCTCGATGACGGCTCAGGAGTGTATGAGGAGACCACATACGAAGGATATGGTCCCGGCGGGATCGCTTTTTTTATTGAAGTGACTACGAATAATTACAATCGTACCGTCGGTGAAATCCGGCACATCTTCACCAAGCATGGCGGCAACCTGGGTACCGATGGATCTGTCGGTTATATGTTTGAGCAAAAAGGTATAATTCAGGTGCCATCCGAATCGCCGGATGAAGAGGAGTTCATGATGGATGCAATTGATGCCGGCGCTGATGATGTGACAAACGAAGGAGAGTATTTTGAAGTTACAACAGCCAGGGAGAACCTTATTGAAGTTCGCAATTACCTGGACAAGGCCGGGTATCAAATTGATTCTGCTGAACTGGTCAGAATTGCAGTTACGGAAGTAAAAGTGGGTGAGGGAACAGCGCTGACAAATTTAAAGATGATGGAAATGTTTGAAGACAATGACGATGTATCGAATGTTTTTACAAATTTGAAAATGGATGAAGAAACTCTTGCACTTACTGAGCAGTTGTAGCTGCATAATCTTTAGATGATTCAATCGTTAATGACCTGCTAAACCATAAACTTTTAATTTTTGCCAATGCGGACGATCTGCTTACTGTTTATAGCCCTGATATTTGCCGGTTCTTCATTGAACGATGCTCGTAAAGCGAACGAGGCATTTCGAAATGGCGATTATGAAAAAGCTGTTGAGCTCTATCGCAAAGCGATTGACAGTGAGCCCGAAAATGCAATGCTTCATTTTAATCTGGGTAATGCATATGCAGAAATGGGAAATACCGAAGATGCAATTTTTGCTTATGAACGGTTTAAAGATTTATCGGATGACCCTGCGCAAAAATCATTGGCTGATTACAATATTGGGAACCTGCATTCTGCACAGAAACAGTATGATGAGGCGATTGCACAGTACCGGGAGGCCCTGAAAAAGAATCCTGAAGACCCTGATGCCAAGTACAATTATGAACTTGCCCTGCAAAAGAAACAAGAGCAGGAGGAACAAAATCAGGATCAGCAGCAAAACCAGGACCAGGATCAAAATGAAGATCAGGAACAGGAACAAGAACAAGACCAGAATCAGGATCAGCAAAATCAGAACCAGGATAACCAGCAATCGGATGATCCGCAAAACCAGGAAAATGAACAGCAGCAAAGTCCGCAGCAGATGAGTATGGAAGAAGCCAAACGGGTACTCGACGCCCTCGAACAGCGGGAAAAAGAGTTGTTGAAGGAAATGAAAAAGGAATCAAGTGAAAGTTCATCATCCAATGATAAAGACTGGTAGGATTCAGGCTCTGAGATTTTTATACTTTTTGTCTCTGTTGCTGATTGCCCCGGTGGTTTTGTCAGCACAGGATTTTTCACTGGACGCCACCGTTTCAGAAAACAAAATTTTTATCGGGGAGCAGTTTACCCTTACAATCGAAATAAAAGGAAGTGCGGTCCGGAATGTGGAAATGCCGGAGCTGCCTGAATTTAACGGTGTCCGGCTTCTTTCCGCCACGCCATCGAGGGGAACCAGTATAAGTATCGTAAACGGAAAGACTTCCACGGCGATAACCTATACCTATTCGTTCATTGCCAGGGAAAAAGGAAATTATACAATCCCGCCTATTTCAGTTCCGATTGATGGTGAAATGCACGAAACATCTCCCATACCGGTTGAAATCATGGAAAAGAACAATCTGTCTACAGAGAGAACCCGCTCGCTGCCAGATATCTTTATGGAGATTGAGGTGAATGACAAACGGCCGGTACGGGGCCAGCAGCTTGTGGCAAGTCTTGTTTTGTACTTTAAACAGGGGATTGAAGTAACATCCTACCAGCCCACCCCCGGCTGGCGGACAGACGGTTTCTGGAAGGAAGAACTTGAGAATGTAGATCAGCCGAGAGCCGAATCTGAGATTATGAATGGTGTCCGGTACAGAAAAGCGGTACTGCTCAGATATGCACTTTTCCCGACCAGAAGCGGAGAGCTGAAGCTGGACCCGTTTACATTTAACCTGGGGGTGAGAAGCCGTCCGGAAAGAGGGGATCCATTTGGAAGCCTGTTTGGCGGTTTCGGCACAAACCAAAGGCGAATTGCCGTTGAAACCGAAACTGTCTCCATCAATGTGCGAGAACTGCCCCCGATTGAAAATGCAGTCAGTATTGGCGGAGTTGGCACATTTAATATATCAAGAAGTATAAACCGCAATGAATTTACAGTCGGTGAAACCATCGAACTGGCAACAAAAATAGAAGGGACGGGCAACATTCCGCTGATATCCAAGCCCGCTTATGCGCTTCCTGATGGATTTGATATTTATTCACCGGACGAAAGCAGTGACGTTGAACGCCGCGGGAGTACCATTCGCGGCACCAAAACATTTACCGATTTAATCGTGGCGCGGTCTGCGGGAACCTATCAGATTCCCGCAGAAACGATCGCCTATTACAACCCAAAGGCGAACAGGGTTGTGAGAGAAACACTGCCGCCCATAAGTTTTACAGTAAAAAGGCCTGAGACCGACGGACAAATTATGGTGGCATCCGATCGTTTTTCACTTCAGCCGGTGACGGGCCTGGCAGTATGGCAACAGGATTCGAAGGCTGTCCACCGGACTATGTGGTTCTGGATCTTAATTTTATTTCCGGTTGTAACCCTTGCGTTTGCCGCGTACCGGAAAAACCTTCAGGATAAACTTGAGTCGGACAGCAGTTTTGCAAGAGCGCACCGGTCACGTGAAAAAGCAGATGAAAGGATTCGAGAAGCGAGAGAAGCACTTGAGCATCACGAACCCAAAAAGGTGTACGGCTTGCTGCACAAAACCCTGGCGGGTTATATAGCAGACAAACTAAAACTGCCTGAGGCGGGCCTTTCTGATAAAGATTTGATTGAACATACCCGTGCGAATATTGACGATGAAGAGATGATCCGGGCACTAAAACAGGTGCTGGACAAATGTGCAACGATCAGCTATGCGCCGGCCGGCACGGATAGCGATATCAGGATGGATATCGATAAAACGGAAACCCTGATTCAAAAACTGAACAAGAAGCTGTGAGCAAAAAACTGATCTTATTTTTTGTTCTTCTCTTATCCATGAGCCCGATTGAGTTGTTAATTGCTCAGCAGAGCCGGTTTGATAAGGCGAACGAATTACTCTCCACGAATCAGATTGAAGAGGCTATGGAGTTATATAAAAGTCTTGAAAAGGAGGGATATGAATCGGGCTCGCTCTGGTTCAATATGGGTATTTCATATGTGCAACTGGATTCACTTGGCAAGGCCAAATACTATTTTTTGCGGTCAAAGGAGTATCCAAACACAGAAGAGATGGCTGCCGGCGCGCTTGAATTTATTGAAGACCGGTTCAGCCGCAGATCATCCGTGCTGCCAAAGCTGCCGTGGGACCGTTTTTTTGACTGGCTGCTGCATACATTCGGGATCCAGGTATTGATGGCCGCAGGTTTACTCCTGTTGAATGGAGCTGCCGGCGGTGTGATTGCCTCCTGGTTTATAAGCAGAGGCAGCATTTGGTTCCGGAGAACAGGATATCTTCTGGCGTTCGCTTCCCTTCTTTTGATCTCAAGCTCGGCCTATCTCTCGTACGTGGAAGATCGTTATGAAACCGGGGTGATGATTGAAAAACAGACCTCACTTTACCAGGGCCCCGGTGCGGACAGTGCTGTCATCAGTTCGGTCTACGAGGGTTACGAAATGACGGTCGATACCCAGCGAAGCAGTGAGCAGGAAGAGTGGGCGTACGTCCGCCTCCAAAACGGGATGTACGGGTGGATAGACGAAGAGCAGATTTTGAGTTTTTGAAGGTCTGTTCTGGCAAAAAATTTTCAACGTTGTCCGGAGCGTACCCCTCCGGAAGTTCCAGTTTCCATCTTCCGGTAAATTCAGCAAGCGATAAATAAATTCCGTCTCAGGATACATCTTCATGAGGACATAAGTTTTGGATCAAAAAACTCCCCTTTGGGGAGGGGACCCGCTAATCCGCGTTCAGCGGATAGTGAGGGGTGGGTTCCAGCCACAATTGCAAACATGCCGTTCTCACAGTACAGGTTTTGTGGTGAAATCAAGAATTGGGAATTTTGATTACCATTACCATTACCACAAAAATAGCAAAGAGATCCATTGCCCTCGGCTTTAGCCGGGGGTAACAGGGCATAATCAAAAAACCCATCGGCGGGGATTTTGCAAGGGGAATGAATCCGAATCCGATGGAGGGATTCAGAATTTTGATCAACGTTATCCGGCGTTTTCTGTTCTGGGCTTTTCCTCCGGCATCCCTCGATATGATTTGCAGGCGGCGGCAACTTATAAAATTCAAAGATCAACATTGAATGTTTATATAAAATTAAACAAATTAATGTTTTTGTAACCATCATTTTGAGAAGCTTGTGCAATC
>CAZFAJ010000018.1:0-45475 GCA_964517005.1 uncultured Balneolaceae bacterium
TATTTGAATGGAAAGAACTATTTACCAGAACCTGACTACTATGATTCTGTGGTCGGGCTAAGAAATTCGACATGAAAGCGGAATGTTTCCCCTTCAAGAGTCATGGTATCGTATATCTCCCTCACAAGGTTAAAAACCACATCCGTTTTTCCTTTAATACTTGTGGATAGAAAATTTACATCCACTTCAACATCGTGCTGTGCAACAAATTCTATCAGGTCCTGCACTTTTTCTTTTGGATGTTCTGTGTAGAGAGGTATATAAGTAAGCTGTGCAACTGTCGTCATTCTGTAATTTTTTTTTGTAACCTTTGTTAATCAAGTGAGTCATAAATATATGAAACATCCTAAAAGGAATGCGACTATAAAAATTACTTAACCCCAAATAAACTCTACATTAAAAATCATGAGATATTTAAAACTTGTTATTTTACTTGTTTCTACGCTCTTTTTAATTTTATCCTGCGACAGTTCTTCTACAATCGACAGCGACTCTGCTACAGGAACACTCAAAGTGTCACTGACTGATGCTCCCGGTGATTTCGAGGCTGTATATATTGATATTCAGGAAGTAAAAGTTCATCGCAACAGTGATGCAGAGGAAGATGATGGCGAATGGATTGTTATAAATGACGAACCTGTACGCGTAAATCTTCTTGATTTAGTAAACGGAAAGCTGGACGTTCTCGGTGAACGTGAGCTTGAAGCCGGTAGTTATCAGCAGCTCAGGCTGGTTCTCGGAAATGATAATGATATTGTCATTAACGGAGAGTCAATACCGCTGGATACCCCAAGTGCTCAGCAGTCCGGATTGAAACTAAATCTAAATGTCTCGATCGAAGGCGGTGAAATTTTTAACCTCTTGCTCGACTTTGATGCCTCCAGATCTATCGTGAAAGCCGGTGCATCAGGAAAATTTATACTGAAGCCTGTTCTTCGTGTTGTTGAGCTGGAAGAAGCGGGAGCCATCACAGGCGAGATCGTACCCGCCGAATCTTTTGCATGGGTTTATGCAATCGCAGATGAAGATACAGTTGCCGGCACGAAAGCAGACGAATCAGGTTCATTTACGGTCATCGGATTGCCATCCGGCACATACCAGGTTTCTGCAGAACCATCAGTAGAAGGCTTTGGAAGTGCTGTGGTTCCGAACGTTTCAGTCGCACCGCGCGATACAACCGATGTCGGCACCATAGAACTTGAAATAACAGATACCACAGATTCCGAAGAATAGAATACGCCTTAAATCAAAAATCCTGAAAGCCTTCAAATTTTATTTGGAGGCTTTTTTTACCCTCCTTTATTTCTATTGGAATTACATCATTGAAAAGCCTTATATTTTAATGATGCTAATACACACTTATCATATCAATCATCACATCGGACATATTACAGTCCATCACGGGCATCATACGCATTAACACTGCATGATATCTTTCCCTCAATTGCCCGATTTTTCAAACAACCATTTTAATTTTACAGAAAAAGCTAATGAGAACTCTTGATTCTACTACATCCTTGCGTATTGCCGTTCAGAAAAGCGGCCGTTTAACAGATAAAACCCTTACTTTGCTTGAAGGTATCGGTTTAAAATTTGACGATTATAAAAGAAGCCTCCTGGTAAAATGCCGCAACTTCGATGTTGAACTGCTGCTCATCCGTGACGATGATATTCCCGAATATGTGGAAGACGGCGTTTGTGACCTGGGTTTTGTAGGAGCCAATGTAGCAGCTGAAGATGAAGCCGATATAACGATCCTGCGGGGCTTGGATTATGGCGTTTGTCATCTCGCACTGGCTGCGCCCAAAAACGGGCCGATCAAAAAAATAGCTGATTTTGCCGGCAAAAAGATCGCCACCAGCTACCCTGCAATTACTGCGAACTATTTTCAGAAAAAAAATATGGATGTAGAGATTATAACTCTGTCCGGATCGGTCGAAATTGCACCGCGTCTTGAAATAGCTGATGCTATCAGTGATCTCGTCTCTACAGGTAATACCCTGAAAGCAAATGGTTTGGTTGAAATTGAAAATATTTTTGATTCGGAAACCCAGCTGGTAAAAACCAATAAACCTCTGTCAGACGGAAAACAGGATTTAATCAATAAAATCCTGCAGCGGATAGAGGGCCATCAGCAGGCTGAAAGAAGCCGGTATATCATGATGAATGCCCCGGAAGCATCCGTCCCAAAAATAAAGGAAATTATACCTTCATTGAAGAGCCCTACGATTATGCCGCTTGCAGACAACGGAACGGTTGCAATCCACACAGTTGTTCCGCTTGCAACGTTTTGGGAGGTGATGGAAAAACTGAAGGAAGCGGGAGCTTCCGGTATTGTTATGCTGCCAATTGAAAGCATGATACTTTGATTTTACACCGTGCCGGATATGGTAAAACTGACTGAACGGTTTATTTAAAACTTATGAGATAACCCATTTTAATAAGACGGATATGAAAATTTATGAATTAAATAAGTTGTCGGATGATGAGCTAAAATCGCTTTACAAACGGCCAAAAATGGATTTTGTTTCTATCTTCGGACAAGTTCAGCCGATTCTGAATGACATTGAAAAAGAGGGCGATATCGCTCTTAAAAGGTATACCAAGAAGTTTGATAATGTACTTCTTGACAGCAATTGTATCAATCCTGAAGAGCTGAGTCCCGAACTGACCGATTCTAAAACAGAAGCCATTGACCTGGCTATAAGTAACGTCTTTCGATTTCACAGAGAGCAGTCAACTTTTGATTCTGAAACAGAAACCATGCCCGGTGTTATTTGCTCTCGCGTGGAGCGGCCGGTAGAACGGGTAGGGCTTTACATCCCAGGAGGCTCGGCACCGCTGCCATCAACAGCCATTATGCTTGGTGTTCCTGCTATGGTGGCAGGGTGCAAAACTATTGTGTTTGCGACACCACCTGACGCGGACGGAAATATTCCGGATTCCATCGCTTACATCGCTCAAAAAACAGGAGTAAAAACAATTGTGAAAGCCGGCGGTGCACAGGCTATCGCAGCAATGGCTTTTGGCACAGAAACAATACCGAAAGTGGATAAAATTTTTGGGCCGGGTAATCAATATGTAACTGCCGCAAAAATGCTTTTGCAGAACAGTGATGCAATGGTAAGTATCGACCTTCCTGCCGGCCCTTCTGAGGTTTTGGTCATTGCCGATGAGTTTGCGGACCCTGAATTTGTTGCTGCCGACCTGCTTTCACAGGCTGAGCACGGCCCTGACAGCCAGGTTGTACTTGTAGCTACTTCCAGCCGCTTTATTGATCAGACAAAAGATGAAATTAAAAACCAGCTGATAGATTTGCCACGTAAAAATATCGCGGAAAAAGCTCTTGAAAACAGCTTCTCTCTTTTGGCAGATACTCCGGAAAAAGCTCTCGAATTCTCAAATATGTACGCTCCTGAGCACCTGATTATCAATTGCGAAAATGCCGAAAAACTGGTTGATCGAATTCAAAATGCCGGGTCTGTTTTTCTCGGGCCTCTTACTCCCGAAAGTGCAGGAGATTATGCCTCGGGTACCAACCACACACTGCCCACTTACGGATATGCACGTATGTATAGTGGAGTATCACTTTCTTCCTTCCAAAAGTTTATCACCATGCAGAAGCTTACAAAAGAGGGTTTAAAAAACATTGGGCCGGCTGTAGAAATACTTGCCGGAATGGAGGGTCTCCATGCCCACAAACAAGCCGTTACAATTCGGTTAAATAAACTGAATAATTCCAAATAAAATCAGCATATGCCACAAGAAATTGATATCGATTCTTTTGTGCGTCCCAATATCGGAAAGCTGAATCCTTACCGCAGTGCGAGAGATGATTTCAGTGAAGGCCTGTTGCTGGATGCCAATGAAAACAGTTTTGGAGCCCCTGTAAAAAATAATTTGTCCCTGCATCGCTATCCCGACCCTGTCCATAACCAACTCCGGGGAAAAATTGCAGGTTACCGTCAGGTTGCTCCTGAAAATATTTTCCTGGGCGTTGGCAGTGATGAACCGATCGACCTACTGATGCGTATATTTTGCGAGCCGGGATCCGATTCAGTTCTGATCACGCCACCTACATACGGCATGTATAAGGTTGCTGCCCGAATCAACAATCTTGATTGTAAAGAGGTTTTACTTACTGACAAATTCCAGCTTTGCACTGATGAAGTAATTCAGAGTGCTGATAATAAAACGAAACTTCTCTACCTCTGTTCTCCCAATAATCCGACGGCCAATAGCCTGAAACGGACGGATGTTCTCAAAGTGCTGGAACAGTTTCGCGGTATTGTTGTGGTAGATGAGGCTTACATTGATTTCAGCCGTCAGGAGTCGATGGCAGCAATGGTACAGCAATACCCAAACCTTGTTGTTCTTCAAACGTTTTCGAAAGCTTTCGGGCTTGCCGGTATTCGTCTTGGCATAGCCATTTCAAATCCCGAGATTATCGGTTACATGCTAAAGGTTAAAGCCCCCTATAATATCAATAAATTAACGGTTGAAAAAGCAATAGAAGCTTTCAGTCATCTCGATCTCGTGAAGTTCAATATAGATAAGATCCGGGAAGAGCGGGAAATTCTGAAAAATGAACTGGAATATTGTCCGGATGTGGAACAGGTATATCCGTCTGATGCTAATTTTATTCTGTTTAAAATAAAACGCGCCAAAGATATCTACCAGCAACTGGCTAACAGGGGTGTGATTCTTCGTTACAGGGGAAATGAACCTCACTGTGAAGATTGCCTACGGGTAACAGTCGGCACACCTGATGAAAACGATAAATTTCTGCGCACTCTAAAAGATATAATTTCATGAAAATCTGGATCCGGCCTGATTCCCTCACGGGCGGCCAAAAAAAAATTCTACAACCCGGAGCTTTATACTCTATTAAAAGATTATCAGAGCACGAAATCGAATTTAACTCCGATCGATCCCAATTGAGCCGGGATCAGTTCATTCTTCTTGAAAACGAACGTATTGAGTTTTCATCTTTTGATGAAAAGGACGCTGATGCATACATTCTGACAAAAAGCAACTTTGCCGGCCTTGAACTCCGAAGCGGCGAACAGTTAATCGCAACAGGAAATGAGTGGATTGATCTTTGTAAATCCTACCTTTTCCCGGCACGCACCGCTGAAATAGTGAGAAAAACCGGAGAAACTGATATCACTATAGTGGTAAATCTGGATGGATCAGGTAAATCTGATATCCAAACCGGGTTACATTTTTTCGATCATATGCTCGACCAGGTAGCCCGTCACGGATTGCTGGATTTAACCATTCACTGCAAAGGTGATCTGCAGGTTGATGAACATCACACAATAGAAGATACCGCCATCGCTTTGGGACAGGCACTTAATCGTGCATTAGAATCTGATAAAGCAGGAATACAGCGTTATGGATTCGTACTTCCCATGGATGAAGCTAAGGCTACGGTTGCAATTGATCTTTCCAACAGGCCTTTTTTAAAATGGGATGTTCCGCTGAAACGAGAGTATATTGGTGATTTCCCAACTGAGATGGCAGAACATTTTTTCTACACGCTGGCAATGAACGTTAAGGCTACCCTGCATGTTAACGCGTCAGGAAAAAACGAACATCATATCGTTGAATCTGTTTTTAAAGGTTTTGCAAAAGCTCTGCGTTTTGCAATTAGCAGAAACGAAAGAATTAGAAATATTTTGCCGAGTACAAAAGGATTGTTGTGAAAGAAAATTCAATGACCAGTGATGTTTCAATTTATTTAAAGCTGTATTAATCCCAAACATGATAGGCATAATAAAGTATCAGGGCGGAAACATTGCATCGGTATCTAACGCACTGGAAAGGTTGAACGCAGACTATGTGATTACCGATGACATACAAAAACTTGAGAAAACGGATGCTGTTATCTTTCCGGGTGTAGGTCATGCAGCTGCAGCAATGGATGATTTACGTGCCCGTGATCTGGATATGTGGCTGATCAACACCAGGAAACCTGTGCTGGGAATTTGTCTGGGTATGCAGCTGCTTTTTGATTCTTCAGAAGAAGGAAATTCAGATGCACTCGGTATTATTCCGGGTATTTTAAAGAAATTTGATTCAAAAACAGGAAAAGTGCCACACATGGGATGGAATTCATTCTGTAAAACAGAAGAGCATCCTCTTCTTGCCGGCCTGAATTCGAATCACTACATGTACTATGTTCACAGTTACTACGCACCGGTCACGAATAACACACTTGCCACAGCTTGTTATTCCTTAGAATTTACATCTGTAGTTGCAAAAGATAACTACATGGGAGTGCAGTTCCATCCTGAAAAATCAGGAATTGCGGGATCTCTGCTTCTTCAAAATTTTCTTGCCATAATCAGGAACGGCAGTGTTCTTTAACCAAAAGCCGGCAGATCTATCTGATCTGATTTTACCGGTCCAGGCAATAAACTATTACGTAATTACCGGATTTCTTGAAATATCCTTGTAAATGCTACTCTCCTCACCCAACAGCTTCTGATAGCAGGCAAATAGATTCTGAAAATGTTCATCAACCGAATATATTTTATTTTCAGCTGCTTTTTTACAAGCTTCTTTCATCCGGGAGTAGTTTCGTCCAAGTATTTTTTCCATCGCTTCACTTAAATCCTGCCCATCGCCTGTTTTATAAACTTCAGAATAACTCGAATCTGCCAGGTCAACAGCTCCGCCGGTTTTGGGTACTACGATTGGCAAACCGCTGCAAATAGCTTCAGCCACCACAAGACCAAATGTTTCTGCCGAAGAACCATGCACGTAATAATCGGAGCTCGCCATGGCATTGGCCAGTTCATCCCTGTTTGATGTAAAACCCATCAATTTAAGATGGTTTACATCCTTTGCTTTCTTTTGAATCCATTTCCTTAACGGGCCATCACCAAAAATGAGTAAGCCTGCTTTGTGTTTTTGGGAAATTTTTTTGAATCCGTCAATGATTGTACTCAGTCTCTTTTCAGGATGATACCGGCTTACACAGATAAATAAACTGGCATCCTGGTCCAGATTTAACTCGTTTAGGTATTGCGACCGCAAGTCAGGATCACGCCTTTTGGGTGAAAAAAAGTCTTTGTCAATCCCAAAAGGGACACTTACAGGATTATATAAATTAAATTTTTCCAGCCGGTGGGCAAGCCATTTTCCACTGACAATCGTGGCATCGTACTGCTCACTCAGTTTGCGCAGATATCGCCAAAAAAAACTAAAGAATGAATCTATTTTTCGAAATGACATCAGATTCCCCAAAAAGGTCTGAGGATAAACAGCAACAGGATCCACATGAAATATAAATGTTTTTAAAGCATCTCCTTTCCATTTAGCTACAAAATAACCGCCTGTCCACGGTGAGGAACCTTCTACTATGTCCGGATTTTCTTTGTTTAAAATCCTGAATACTTCCTTTTTACGCCACAACAGGTAATACCTGTTATCAAACGGAAGTGGCGGACTTTTAATCCAGATTACTTTTCCGCCATTTCTCTCTTCTTCTATTGATTCGGGGCCGGGAGCTACAACAACAATTTCATGTCCGCTTTTGGCTCCGGCTTCAAGCTTGCTGTTTATGTAGGTCTTTACTCCTCCGCCCTGATCCGAATAAAATTCTGCAACATCTACAATCTTCATAAGTAAACTAAAATATGATCAGGTAATGAATGGGTTTTAAACCTGAAATGAATTTTTAAATACAATTCTTTTGGTGAAAATTAACAATTTTGAAAAGAATATATAATAATTTGTTAAAATAGGTTTTATAGATTAAGATAATAAACTCCGAATTTCTATTCATTATATTTCTGCTCAAAGCTGAGACTTCAGGTAAATGTCATCAAAATCATTTTTTGCCCTTGTTTTTGTACTGCTGGCATCACTGAAAATTAGGATAGCAAGCGGACGTTCCGGTGGGTTTTCTCCGTACAAATTCTGATAATCCCTTACAATATTTCTTTCGAATGTATGCCATTCACCAAGGCCCTCTTCTCCGCTTCTCAGAACAAGGATTTGCTGATTTCCAAACAGGTTCGTTGGATTTGATCCCACCTCAAGAGTAGAACTCCACGTATACCGTACAGAACGGGGAATTCTCTGAAATAAAATTCTTTTCATTTCCCATACAACATAGATACTTGCAACTGCATCATTTAAAGAATTTTTATCTTCACGGGCACCTTCCGGTAAAATATGAGGTCTCCATTTCCATGATAGAATTGAATAATCATAGGTATTTAGCCCCTCAACTTCTTTTAATGGAAAATTCAGATGCTTAGGCCGGTTTCCATCATATCGTAAAAATTTATTCCCATCCTCCTCAAGAACTTCCCATTTATATTTTTCTCTTTCCTCCTCATCAAATTCGAGTGTCGACACATCTGCTATCTGATCAAACCATTTGGATGGAAGAGTTCCTACCTTGTCGTCTTCAAAATTATCAATTAACAAAACACCCTCACTGACTTCCGGAAGAGACGTGTGTGGTTCCTGTGCATGTGTCTTTATGGAAATTAAAAGATTGAAGATCAATAAGCAGGTTAAAATGAATTTCATAGATTTTTTGATTTAACTAACGAATGCCTGATAAGTATCGTCTGTATTATTTTACTGATTGCTGCCGCCCTTGTTCCGGAATTTAAAATACCATGACGATGCGTCGCAAAAAAGCCGTCTTCGAAATTAACCTATCCCGAAAAACCATTTATCATTATATTTTAATCGAAGAAAATATTATCAATCTCAATTGATTTGTTAACATTAATTTAACATATAAAATCCGGCATTAAATACAATCAGGCTATTATTATCTGCCATTACCACTTTAAGGATATGTTAACAATTTGGTAATACTAAAATATATTTTTTGGCATGATGATTGTTTTTATATATTTATCACTATCTTAACGTTAAGATAATATATCATTACAGTAAAGAGGTATAGTTATGCAAAGAGATTTAAACACATTTGAACAGTTTTACAAATTGGGATTCGATCATTTGCTTTTTAAAAAGGTAATGGGTTTAAAAAAACCTAAATTAAGAGAGAAGTTATTCTATTTAACTTTGATTTCAATCATGCTTTTTATCGGTATTCTAATCTGACCAAATATGATTAGCCCCGACACGCATGTCGGGGTCTATGAAATCAGGTCCACCACCGGTGGATCAGGCAATCGAAGTTTTTACCATGCTCTTTCCCAGCACCTCAAAATAAAATTATGGGTACGTTTTTAAGCCATCTGAGAATAAAGCTTAAAGTTTTCTTTCTTAGCTCATTATATGTGCTTATATTTATGGTCTTTATAAACTTTAGGAAACAGACAGACAACAAATGCCTAAAATGAAATCGAACAGTGGCGCTAAAAAGCGTTTTAAAGTTACCGGAAGCGGTAAAATTAAACGTAAAAAAGCTTTTAAAAGCCACATTCTGACCAAAAAATCCAGCAAAAGGAAGCGCAATCTTGGCAAAGATACATTGGTTGATAAAACCAATGAAAAAGCCATTAAAAGATTGATTCCCTATAGCTGACATAATTCATAACATTTAAACGTTACAAAAATGCCACGATCACGAAATCTGGTGGCTTCCCGTCGCCGTCGCCGTAAAATTTTAAAACAGGCGAAAGGTTACTGGGGCAGGCGAAAAAACGTTTATACAGTTGCTAAAAACGCGGTTGAGAAAGGTCTTCTCTATCAATATCGCGATCGAAAAGTTCGCAAGCGCGAATTTCGAAAGCTCTGGATAGTTCGTATAAATGCTGCTTCACGGCTCAACGGAACCACCTACTCAAATCTTATTCACGGATTAAAACAGAACAATATTGAAATTAACAGGAAAATGCTTGCAGATATTGCAGTAAATGACCCTGACACTTTCACTGCAATTGTAAAAGAAGCAGTAAATTAATCCGGACTTTTTTACCTTAACCGGCAAGCCTTAAAAGGTTTGCCGGTTTTTTTTTGACTGCTATAGTGCGAACCGCCGGTCTCTTTACATGCTCATTAAGTTCTGATGCTGATACTTTTCGATTCATATATTCTGATTTAATACGAATAACAATTACGCAATTTAAAATATTTGAATAACCCGCGTCAGTATTTGAGATTTTCAAAGGCCAAAAATAACTTAGCAAGAAAACGACTCTTTACTCTATGATTGATAAAATAGAAACTTTAAAAAAAGAAATTGATAATGCTGTTATTGAAGAGAAAGATAGTCTTGAACAGTTCCGGCTAAAGTATTTATCCCGCAATGGTGAGATTCAGAATATGTTTGGCCTGATGGGGAAAGTACCCAAAAAGGAAAGGGCTGCTGTGGGTAAAGCAATGAACGAGGTAAAAAATCTTGCCAGAAATAAATTTGAAGAGGCAAAGCAAGAACTTTCTAAATCACCGGAAGCAGCGTTTTCTGCTAAAGATGATATAACACTACCTGTAACACCTATCTATACCGGTTCCCTGCACCCTCTTACCAAAACATTGAACCAGATCAAACAGATATTTTTAAGGCTTGGTTTTTCCATTGCGGACGGACCTGAAATTGAAGATGATTTCCATAATTTTACAGCTCTGAATTTTCCGGAAGATCATCCTGCACGTGACATGCAGGATACTTTTTTTATCAGAAAAACAGATCATAAAGAAGAACAGGATCTTGTATTACGCACTCATACATCACCCGTACAAATACGTTTACTTAAAGAAAAGAAACCGCCGCTCAGAGAAATCATGCCGGGCCGTGTATTCAGAAATGAAGCGGTAACAGCTAAGTCTTATTTTCAGTTTAACCAGGTTGAAGGCCTTTATGTTGATAAGCGCGTTACATTAGGTGATCTTATTGAAACTCTTGTCATGTTTGCAAAACTCATGTATGGTAGCGACGTAAAATACCGGGTTCGTCCATCTTACTTTCCATTCACCGAACCCAGCATGGAAATGGATATCTGGTGGGGATCTGAAAAAGATGGTAAATGGCTGGAAATACTTGGCGCCGGAATGGTTGACCCCAATGTATTCGATTCCGTTGGTGTTGATTCGGAAGATTTTACCGGTTTTGCTTTTGGCATGGGCGTTGATCGTATCTGTATGCTTCGTTATGGAATCAATGATATCCGGACTCTGTACGAAAACGACATCCGTTTTCTTCAGCAATTCAAGTAAACATTTTAAAATTTATATATAAACCCTTTATCGCAATTTTAGCCAACTATGAAAATATCCTGCAACTGGCTTAAACAGTATCTTGATTTTGACCTTACAGCAGAACAAACTGCCGATAAATTAACTCTTCTTGGACTTGAAGTGGAAGAGATAGAAAAAACCGGGATGGATTTTGAAAAATTTGTTGTCGGAGAAGTTCTTCATGTAAAAGATCACCCAAACGCCGATCGCCTGAAACTCTGCATTGTTAATCATGGAGACAAAGAAGTTCAGATTGTATGCGGAGCAGATAATGTGGCCGGCGGACAAAAAGTTCCCGTCGCCAAGGTAGGTGCTACGCTCCCCGCTCCTCTGCCTGACGGATCTTCCCTCACAATTAAAAAAATGAAACTGCGTGGTGAAATATCTGAAGGGATGATTTGTGCAGAAGACGAACTTGGCCTTGGAGATGACCACTCCGGAATCATGGTTCTGGATGATTCTCTTGAACCCGGCACCCCACTTAAAAATGTACTGGGAACGGAAAAAGATACTGTCTTTGAAATAGGCCTCACGCCTAACCGTCCGGATGCCGCCTGCCATATCGGTGTTGCAAGAGATTTAGCCGCAGTTGTTAAAAATGATCTGCACACTCCATATGGCAACCAAAAAAATCGAACAAATACCCTGGATGACAAAATCAGTATCACGATTGAAGATCCTGACAAATGTCATCGGTATGTGGCAATGATGGTAGAGGATGTTACAATTACTGATTCCCCTTCATGGCTTCAGAACCGGCTGCGTTCAATTGGCCTGCGTCCCATTAATAATGTAGTGGATGTTACAAATTTTGTTATGCACGAAATTGGTCAGCCATTGCATGCATTCGATTACCTGAAAATTGCAGGTAAAAAAATCATTGTAAAATCATTTGAAAAAAATAAAAATTTCACAACTCTTGACAGCGTAATACGCGAAGTTCCAAAAGATTCACTTTTTATTTGTGACGGAAACGGGCCTGTGGCTATTGCAGGTGTGATGGGAGGTGAAAATTCTGAAGTTTCAGATAACACTAAAAGTATACTGATTGAGAGTGCCTGGTTTGAACCCTCCTCCACCAGAAAAACATCGAAAGCGCTGGCTCTTCAAACTGACAGTTCTTACCGGTTCGAAAGGGGAATTGATCCGAATATGCAGCGTAAGGCAGCTGAACGTGCTGCTGAATTGATCGCTGAACTTGGCGGCGGTACAGTTGTTGATGGATGTACCGATATCCATCCGGTTAAAACAGATCCTTTGGAGGTAATACTTCGCACATCCAGGGTAAATCATCTTCTTGGCACTGAACTCAAGCAAAGTGAAATTTCTGAAATTCTGGAACGGCTGGAGATTTCTGCTGAAATTCCGGATGCTGATAAACTTACATGTACAATTCCTACATTCAGGCCTGATATTGAACGTGAAGTAGATTTAATTGAAGAAGTTGGCCGTGTGATTGACTACAACACAGTTCCGGTACCTGACACTGTCTCTTTCGCTTCCCCGGAACCATTAAGCGACTGGGAGATATTCAATCAAAAATTAAAAACCATCGCCAGAAATCTCTCTTTTAAAGAAATTACTACAAATTCACTGCTCTCACCCCGGGAAGCAAATCTCTTTTCTGAAGAAAAGGAACAGATAAAAACGTTGAATCCCGTCTCGCAGGAAAGCACAACAATGAGAACCTCGCTGCTACCCGGTTTTTTGAAATCCCTGCAGTTTAACCTGAACAGAAATGCTTCTTCTCTTCGCTTCTTTGAAACAGGGCATACTTATAAATACAGTAAAGAGAGTACCTGGATCGAAGGCATAAAAGAACACAGTCACATTTTATTGGGCATTTGTGGAATTAAAACAGATGAAAACTGGAAAAACGATGAACAATTATATGAAGTGTTTGATTTAAAATCGGACCTGGAAGCATTCTTCTCAGAGCTTGAAATTTCTGAAAGAGTCCGGGAAGAGTCGCCTGACAACTTCACACTCCGGTATTATTTGGATAACCGTCTGATCGCTGAGTTAAAAAAAGTACCGCAAAATATTTTAAATGAATTTGATATTGTGCTCCCTGTTTTTACAGTTGAGGCGGATATTACAGAATTATATAATTCCGGAGTATCCAGAACAACAGATCACTATATACCGGTTTCAAAGTATCCCCCATTTGAATTTGATGCAGCTTTTATCATTGATAAAAATGTTCGTGCCGGTGATTTAACAAAAAAAATTATTGCTTCTGCCGGGGAACAATTGCAAAATGTAGAAGTATTTGATGTTTACGAAGGAGAAAATATTGGAAAGAATAAAAAAAGTATTGCTTTTCGGCTTACTTTTTTAGATCGTAATAAAACTCTGAATATCAAAGATGTAGAACCGGTAGTTCAAAAAATTGTCCGGGTCTTGAAAAATGAATTCGGAGCTAAATTGCGATCCTGAAAAATTTATGGCTCATGGCAGAATCTGAAATACAAAGAGAAAAATTCCGTCAGCTTCTTGAACAGATCAAAACTCATGTTCAGACGATAAAAAAGAAAAATCGTGAACTGAATCGTGAAAACATGCGGTTGCGAAATAAACTTGAAGAGCTGCAAAAGGGACAAAGTGATATCTTTTCCGCCATCAGTGAATCTGAGCGTATCGCAATGAGACATAAAGTAAATGGCCTGATTGAAAAAATTGACAAGCATCTTGAAAGCTGATCTGCCCATGCAATCTATAAAAGTAAATATTCTCGGTAAACAAATTCCTCTAAAGGTAAATGATGACGAACTGGAAAATATGAAAATGATTTCCCGTTACGTCGACGAAAAATTCAAAACTTACAGAAATGAGCTCAGCAATCAGCCTGACAGTATCGTTATGATTTTAGCTGCATTAAGCATCGCTGAAGAGCTTTTTGAAACAAGAAGATTACAGGAATCATCGAAGGAAACAGAAGGTGATATTCTTGACGCTGTAAACAGTGAGATAGAAAAACTGATTGAGGAATTATGAAATTAAGATAAGAATACCTGGCTGGTCTTCATTTTTCACTGTTTTTTTTTGTAAATATGTTTATCCGATTGCTAATTCTTCCGGATTTCAGCCAGTTTTCTGAAAAGCTCTTTTTCTTTATCAGATAAATTTTCAGGGACACTCACATTTATTTTCACATAAAAATCGCCCTTCTTGCCGTTATTTATCTCAGGCATTCCCAATTCTTTCAACCGGAACAGCTTACCGCCCGAAGTTCCCTCCGGTATGTTCAGTTTAATTTTACCGCTTAATGTCGGAATATATGTTTCACCTCCAAGAACTGCTGTATAAAGGTCCACAGGATGATTATAATAAATATCTTTTCCCTTCAGCTGATAACCTTCATCCTCTTTTATATGTATTCGTAAATATAGATCACCTCTCTGTCCGCCTCTATACTGGGGTTTTGCACCTTTACCTTTCAATTTCAGTTTTTTTCCGCTCTTTATTCCTGCCGGAATTTTTACCTTAACCAACTCGCCGTCGATTCTTAACTGTTTGGTGACACCCTCATATGCTTCTTTTAGTGAAATTATAATATCAGCTTCCTGATCACGGGTTTGTCTCATCTCAGCGGCCTGTCCGCCGGCAGACGTGCGTCTCTGCTGTTGTTGCTGCTGACGTGCACCGGCAAATGGATCTCCACCTCCAAAAATTGTTTCAAAAAAACTTGAAAAGGAATTTCCTGCTCCGCCACCGGCTCCTCCCTGTCCTTTTCCAAAAATATCTTCAAAATTAACATTGGTGCGATATTGTCTGCCGGCTCCTGAATACTGACCCCAATTAAAATCATGAGCGTCTCCACCGGTCTGTTGGTATCTCTTCCAGTCTTTACCCACTTTATCGTATAATTTTCTCTTTTCAGGATCTTTCAAGACCTCATACGCCTCTCCCAATTCTTTAAATTTTTCCTCAGCGGACGGATCATCCGGATTTCTGTCGGGATGATATTTTGCTGCAAGTTTCCTGTATTTCTTCTTTATCTCATCCTGAGAAGCGCTTCTTTCAACACCCAGTATATTGTAATAATCTTTATAATCCATAATCAGTAACTGTGATTCACTTATATATGCAGCAAAAGTAATGCCACTACAAAAGTTACAGTGAAATTGACATTATAACATGCAATCTGGCAAGATTCTTACTTTATATTCATCATTTACGTCTGTTCATCCGGCCGGTTTGTAGTGTAGGCATGAAAATCTTACCGTTTCATTAAAAAAAATGCCGCTCTGGAGACCAGACCGGCATTTTTAGTGTTAAAAAGAATAGAATTAATTTTTTACTGAATTTCAAAGGCTACAAACATATTCTGGCCCTGCCGGTTAATTCTGAGCAGTGCTACATCTTCTCCTTCGGACCTGAGTCGGCTCATGACCTCATAAAATTCATCCGAGGAACTGATGTTTTGATCACTTACCCGGGTAATTACATCGCCTCGCCGAAGCCCCTGGTTATAAGCCGGACTTGTTTGTTTTATGTCAGTTACCACAGCACCGCTCACATCCCGGTCCAGATTTAGCTGCTGGCGGATATTGTTTGTCAGATCCTGAACTTTGAAGCCTGCTGATTCTTCAAATCCTTCTCTCGATTCCGGGGCTGTTGAGGCTTCCGGATCTTCGGTTTGCAATTCTCCGAGCTCTACAGATACAGTTTGAATTTCACCGTTTCTGAATATCTCGAGATTAACTTCCTCACCAGGGCTCTTACTTGCAATATTGACCCGGAATGATCTCCAGTCCCGTACTTCCTTACCATCGGCTTTCAATATCACATCCCCTTCCTGCAGGCCGGCCTGGTCTGCAGGTCCGCCGTTTTCGACCGATCCAATGACAACTCCGTAGTTTCTGTCAAGATTCAATGCCCGGGCCATCGTCTTATCGACCATTGCTCCAAATCCAATTCCAAGAAATCCTCTTACAACTCTTCCTTTGGAAATCAGCTGCTCCATTATGGATTGTGCCATATTCACAGGTATTGCAAATCCAATCCCCATGTTACCCCCCGTCTGGCTTGCAATGGCTGTATTGATTCCAATAAGTTCTCCATTCTGATTAATCAGGGCACCGCCGGAATTACCGGGATTAATCGCGGCATCAGTTTGAATGAAATCTTCATAACCTCCACCCTGTGCGATGATTCCAATGGATCTGCCTTTAGCTGACACAATTCCCATTGAGACTGAGTGAGCGAGACCACGGTCAAGAGGACTACCAATTGCAAGAACAAGTTCACCTACCCTTAACTCTTCACTGTTTCCAAACCGGATCGCAGACAAATCATGATCGGAGCTCACTTTTAAAACTGCAACATCAGTTGCTTCGTCACTTCCCACAATTTCTGCACTGATCTCTTCATCATCAAACGTAATCACATTTATTTCATCAGCATCTTGAATAACATGGTAATTTGTTATAATGTAACCATCTTCCGAAACTATGACACCGGATCCGAGTCCTCTGCGCTGAAATTCCCTCTCTTCGTTAAATCTTGGATCATCAAAGAACAGAGAAAAAGGTGATGTCTGCCGCATGGTTACAGTTTGCCTGGTTGTGATGGTAACCACAGATGGACTGGTTTTTTCAGCGATATCAACAATAGCATTGTTAAATTCACTCAGTGGATTCGTCAGCTCTGAGCCGGATTGATCCTTTGTTGATTCAGCCGCTAATTCGGTAGAATCCTGATTATCCAGAAGTTCCTGATTCATTTCACTGGTATACTGTATACCTAAGAACAGGGAAATGCTTGCAATGATTATAAATATATATCTTGAATCGTTAGTCATAAATCTGTCCCGGTTAATATTACTTTTATTGATTTATACAATGTCTTTCAACTTATTAAAAACAATCTTATTGTTATATTCTGAATAAATTCAGTTGAATAAGATGCCGGAGCTGCAGCTCAATGCGAGCTCCGGCGCTAACTAACTTGCTCTCTAAGTCAGGGGAATTTTTAAATATTTACTTAATAGATATCTGCTTTTTTACTTTGTCTTCACTTTTCTCAATGGTGATATTTAAAACACCGTCATTATATGAAGCGTTAATACTTTCCTCATCAATATTGTCGGGAAGCTGAAGGCTTCTGCTAAAGGAACCATATTCTGTCTCTATGCGGTGAAACTTTCTTCCATCATCTTCTTTTTTGACAGAACGTTCACCACTGATATTCAGCATTCCATTTTCGATATTTACAGATATATCTTCTTTTTTCATTCCCGGCAACAGAACATCAATAATGAATTGATTATCTGTTTCGGAAACATCTATTCTGGGAACAAATGTTTCTCTTCTTGCAGAAACAAAGTCAGTGAAAAAATCATCCATAATATCTGAAAAACGTTTTCCTGCGATATCTGTTTCCGGACGGTTAAATCTTACAAGTGTCATATCGTATCCTCCATTATATAAATTTTGAATTCAGTTATAATCACTTACAAAAAAGCAATTTATATGCCAATCTTTATTTAGAATTTTAAACTGCCAATCCTGATATTTGAAGTTGCTTTTTTTACAGGATTCTGAATTTTGCTGTCCCCTTGTCACCAGCTAAAAGCCAAACTGTCTTTTACTGTATGAAAAGTTGACTGTTTCTTACAAAAACAATAATGCCGAAGCTGCAGTTCAATGCAACTCCGGCGCTAACTAACCTGTTCTCTACGTCAGGGTTTGGGGAAAATGTTTAGAAAAGGGAGGAAGAACTTCTCTTCAGTATTTATTTTTTTTTGAAATGCCGGGGCTGCAGATCAACACAAACCCCCGCTCTAACTAACCTGTTCTCTACGTCAGGATCTTTAATAAAATTTATAAACGTTTACTCAATCTGAATAAATTCCTTTTTTAAATGCCGAAGCTGCGGTTCAATGCAAGCTTCGGCGCTAACTAACCTGTTCTCTACGTCAGGGTTTTGGGGAAAATGTTTTAAATTCTTTACAATCTACTTAGATAACGTCTGAAATCTGGTTTAAGTACCCTAATGAAATTTCACTACATGTCCGGTCTTTGTATACGTTACATGATTCAAACAGAATGACATCACCGATATGCTTATTAAATCTTATTTGGAATTTGGATTCGATGACGAATACTTTTGTTTATCAGTTACTGTTTTTACTCTTGATTACACGGCATATAACGGAGATGAGCTGCATAAGATTGTGCGCTATCTTAAATTCGATATCATAGCTGTTAAAACACTTTAGATATTATAAAAACCGTTGCTTTTAACGTGTCTGGAACAGTTTTTGGAGATTTCTGAATTGAATCCCCAAACCTCTGGCAAGGGGTTGAATGTGAATAGCCCCTCCAACGAGCCGGGGTGGAAGGAGGCGAATTCTGAGAGACCCCTAGTAATGGGGTCAAATATCTCTTTCTTAGTTTGGAATTTATTAATTTAAGGTCTGCATTTACAAAGAGATGGTAACACCCGGTTCTTTGGCATTCCTGTAGTTTATTGCTGAACAGGTTTCAGAGGATAATTAACCGTAGCTCTTATTCCATTCTTTAGCAACAAGAAATGCCATTTCCAGGCTCTGTTCGTAATTGAGCCTGGGGTCACAATAGGTTTCGTAGTTATGGCTGAGGCCATCTTCATTCAAGCCATTGGCGCCTCCGACACACTCGGTTACATTGTCACCTGTCATTTCGAGATGAACACCCCCAAGATAACTCGCTTCGGACCTGTGAATGGCAAAGGTTTCTCTGATCTCACTCAGGATGTCATCAAACCTTCTTGATTTTACCTTTTTATTGGTAGTAAATGTATTGCCGTGCATGGGGTCACAACTCCATACTACGGGAAATCCAACACGTTTAATCGCCCTGATGAATTGAGGCAATTGATTAACGACATTTTCAGCCCCGAAACGGCTGATCAATACTATCTTTCCCGCTTCATGTGTCGGATTTAATGTTTCAATCAGTTTCAGAGTTTCATCCAAATCAATAGGAGGTCCGATTTTAATTCCGATGGGATTTTTAATACCACGCAAATATTCTACGTGAGCACCATCCAAATCCCTTGTCCTGTTGCCAAGCCACACCATATGTCCTGACAAATTAAACCAGCCCGGTTTACGCGGAACCTGTCGTGTTTGAGCAGATTCATAATACAGATTCAACGCTTCATGCGAAGTGTACAAATCCACTTTATGCAGGGTATTGAATTGGTTTGGCATAATCGATTCCATAAAATTTACTGCTTTGTGAATCGAATTAACCATTGTTTCATACTCCATGTAGTACTCATTATTCTGCATGAAGTCGAGTTCCCACTGCTCGGGATAGTGCAAATCAGCAAACCCCTCATCCGCAAGCGCTCTCAGGAAATTCAGCGTTAAGGCTGCTTTCTTAAATGCTTCGAGCATCCGTTCAGGATCGGGCGTTCTTGCTTTTTTATTAGGCTCAAACCTGTTCATTAAATCACCGCGGTAATTTAAAATTTGCTCACCGTCAACCTCTTCAAATTCACTGGATCTGGGCTTGGCATACTGGCCTGCGATGCGCCCGACACGAACCACAGGAATACTCATTTCATGAACAAGGATAAAACTCATCTGAAGCATAACCTTCAGCAAATTTACAATTTTTGGAGAATTGCATGCATCAAAGGTTTCAGCACAATCACCACCCTGCAGCAAAAAGGCTTTCCCCGAAGCTACATCCGCAAGTTTTTCTTTTAAAACGTCAACTTCCCACGAGGTGATAAGCGGTGGCAGGTTTCTGAGCTCATCATACACACTCTGTAACTTTTCAGTATCCGGATATGGCGGTAACTGAGAGATTTTTTTGTTCCGGTTCCATGAGAGCGGATGCCATTCACCGGTTGCTAAGCCGGATGATATTTTCAATTCATTTGCTGTTTTGGGTAATTCAGACATTCTTGTTACTTAAATTTAGAAAAAGTTCAAAATACCAATATAATATTACTAAAACATCTTTTTTATACATGTGGATGCCTGTAACGGTATACCTGTCAGTAAATTATTATTCTATAAACAGCTTGATTTACAGTTTGTAACCTGAATGGAATTGAGTTATTTACGGTTTTGAAATGTATCAGTTCACAATATAAATTCTTATATTGCAGGGCTTAATTTTCATTCACAAAGCTACTTTCATTTGCAGTCAAATATTATCATTCGCGGTGCCAGGGAACACAATCTTAAAAGTATTGATATTGATATTCCACGTGATAAGCTGGTTGTACTAACCGGATTATCAGGTTCAGGAAAATCCTCTCTTGCATTCGATACCATATACGCTGAAGGACAACGCAGATTTCTCGAATCGCTGTCAGCTTATGCCC
Organism: uncultured Balneolaceae bacterium; assembly: GCA_964517005.1. Classification (GTDB taxonomy): domain Bacteria; phylum Bacteroidota; class Rhodothermia; order Balneolales; family Balneolaceae; genus CAYVBJ01. Next base: position 20,509 of record CAZFAJ010000018.1, read on the forward strand.
GTCAGTTTATGGGTATGATGGAACGTCCGGATGTTGATTTTATCGACGGCCTATCGCCTGTTATTTCCATTGATCAGAAAACGACCAACCGTAACCCAAGATCCACCGTAGGTACGGTCACCGAGATTTACGATTTCATGAGATTACTCTTTGCAAGAGCGGCTATCCCGTACTCTTATATTTCCGGTAATAAGATGGAAAAACAAACCTCGGACCAGGTTGTATCGAACATAATGAACTTCGAACCCGGCACTAAGGCATACTGTTTTGCTCCGATTGTGAGAGGAAGAAAGGGACACTATCGTGAACTATTTGAACAGATGCAGAAACAGGGCTTTATTAAAGCTCGTGTTGATGGCGAGCTAATAGACCTGGAAGGTGAAATTAAACTTGACAGGTATAAAACCCATAATATTGATATAGTCGTTGACCGTTTTGTCATTAGCCCCAAAAGTGAAAAAAGAATATCAGACAGCGTCCGGCTCGCCCTGGATATGGCCGACGGTAATCTGATTCTTGGACTGCAAAGAGAAGATGGTACACTTGAAGATCGCGTCTACTCAAAAAACCTTTTTGACCCCGAAAGCGGCCTTTCTTACGAAGACCCTGCTCCAAACCTGTTCTCTTTTAATTCTCCCTATGGAGCTTGTAAAAAATGTAATGGTTTGGGATACCAATATGATGTAAGCAGGGAACTGGTAATTCCTAATCCTGAACAATCCATTAATGAAGGTGCCATTCGCTTTCTGGGTGAACCGAGGGATATTTTTGTTTTCAAACAACTAAAATCCGTACTTAATACTCTGAACCTTGACTTTGACACACCTGTCAGTGAATTCAGCGATGAAGCCCTGAATATTCTCTTTGACGGCGGGGGAGAACGAAAATATGACGTAGCCTATGATTTTAAAAACAGTAATGTAACCTATAAACACAAATTTAGCGGGCTGTCTGAAGTAATCCGGGACCAGTTTCAAAACAGTAAATCAAATAAACAAAGAGATAAAGCCCGGTCTTATCTCGCTAAAGTTACCTGCGACAAATGCGGAGGCGGAAGATTAAAAAAAGAAGCACTTTCTTATAAAATAGATGGTTTTTCAATTGATGATTTCGTGCAGCAGGATATTGGCACACTCAGAAAAACGATCGCCAGGCTGAACCTTAATAAGCGCCAAAAAGCAATTGGCGGACAGGTATTGAAGGAAATAATCGATCGCCTGGATTTTCTGCTGAATGTTGGCCTCAATTACCTTACGCTGAACAGGGAAGCACAAACACTTAGCGGCGGCGAGGCACAGCGGATTCGCCTGGCAACCCAAATCGGAACCCAGCTGGTCGGTGTGTTGTATATTCTCGATGAACCCAGTATCGGCCTTCATCAGCGTGATAATATTAAACTCCTCAAATCACTAAAACTGCTCAGAGACCTTGGGAATACGGTTATCGTGGTTGAGCACGACAGAGAGACAATCGAACACGCCGACTATGTTATTGACCTTGGTCCGGGTGCGGGAACGGAAGGCGGATATATTGTCACAAAAGGAAAGCCCGATGAACTTGACAGCTCAGCGCTTACCACAAAATTTCTTATAAATGAAGAAGCAGTGCCCTATAATGCCGACAGAAGAAAAGGCTCCGGAAAATATCTCACCCTTAAAAATTGCAAAGGGCACAACCTGGACAATGTGAACCTGAAAATACCACTGGGAACATTTATTTGTGTGACCGGGGTCAGCGGCAGCGGGAAAAGTTCATTAATCAATCAAACACTTGAACCAATACTATCAAACCACTTTTACAGGTCAAAATCGGTGCCTCTGCCATATGACTCCGCAGAGGGGATTAAAAATCTGGACAAAGTGATCTCCATCGATCAAAGTCCGATTGGCCGGACTCCAAGATCAAATCCGGGTACATACACAAAGGTATTTGATATGATTCGCTCACTGTTTGCCGAGCTGCCTGAATCCAAAATTAGAGGATATGATCAGGGGCGTTTCAGTTTTAACGTAAAAGGCGGCAGATGTGAAAGCTGTAACGGTGACGGTGTCAGGAAAATAGAGATGAACTTTTTGCCGGATGTATATGTAACCTGTGAGAATTGCAACGGAAAACGCTATAATCGCGAAACACTTGAAATTTATTATAAAGGAAAAACCATTTCAGATGTTCTTCAGATGCCGGTTAGTGAAGCTCTTGAATTTTTTAATTCTGTGCCGGGAATTAAACGTAAGCTGGATACACTTGATTCTGTAGGACTCGGGTATCTGACGCTGGGACAATCCAGCACCACATTAAGTGGCGGCGAGGCTCAGCGTATTAAACTTGCAAGAGAGCTGTCTAAAATTGGCACGGGAGATACACTCTATATCATGGATGAACCCACTACCGGTCTCCATTTTCAGGATGTGAAAATGCTTGTTGATGTAATTCAGAAACTCGTTGATAAAGGAAACACGGTAATTGTCATTGAACATAATCTGGATCTCGTAAAAGCATGCGACTGGGTTATCGATCTCGGCCCGGAAGGTGGTGACAGCGGCGGAAAAATCATTTTTGAGGGAACCCCCGAACAAATATCGGACAGTAATAACAGTTACACCGGTCGTTACCTGAAAGAAGAATTGAACAGAAAAAAATCTGGAAATCAGGTTGAAAAAGCAGCCGGATAATATGTTTGTAAACCGGTCAGAATCTGCATATTTTTTGACACTATGAAATTGGTTCGAAATATACATGTTCAGAGGTGGATGCTTTTGCTGCTCTTAGCAGGGTTTGCAGGACAGTTTGCATTATCACTTTCTGCCCCGGCAAAAAAAGAATCTTTTGCAAGCTGGCTGAATAGCAATGTGATTTCAGGTGATGCCTATCAAGAAATTTTTCTGAAAAATGAAATCAAGATTCTCTCAAGTAAAGCTGATGATTTCAGCGGCTTGGTACAAGTTGCATCTCGCTTTGTACTCGATAACAAAGATAAATTTCAAATTCCCCTCGGCACTAAAAATGGGGATGATCAGAAAAACAGCAAAAATATTAAATCCTGGCTTATTGATCAGTGGACTCAGTACCAAAAGAATATGTCTGGCCAGGAGGCTTTAAAGTACGAAACCAACCATCTCTATCCGAGATGGCTGAACCAAAGTTTCAATTTTGTTAAAACTATTTTTACTGATTTTGCGAAAATATTTTTCAACAATAAAAAAGAATTGCTGCTTGCTGATATTGCAGTCGTTCAACTTTCTCCCATCCCCTTCCTGAGTGGTATATCAATTAACGCCCCTTAACAAATTTTCTCATTATCCAACTCATTTCTTTCAGACTGATTTTTGAACAATCAGTCCCTTTATCACTTTTTTAAATCTATAACTCTATTTTATTAACACTATGAAAGGACAAAATAACGGTTTTAAAATCGGTACAATTGTACTTTTTCTGGGCCTTACCCTCTGGTACCTGTTTCCGACAGTTCAGTTAATGCTGGAGCAAAATTATATGGAAAGTATGACTGAATCAGAACGTATACAGTATGCGGAGGAAAACCGGGAAAAAATCCAAAGCTTACAGGACAGAGCCTTATCTCTTGGCCTGGATCTTCAGGGCGGAATGTATGTAACACTTGAAGTTGGAACCCGTCAGTTATTCGAAGAACTTGCCGGAGATCTTGCCGATGAAACTCTGCGAGAATCTTTGAAAGTTGCAGAAGAGCGAGCATTTGAAGACCGGACAGATTTTGTGACTGAATTTTTAACAGAATTTGAATCCAGAGATCCCGACGCACGCCTCAGCAGATATTACCGGTCGGATGATGAAAACATTACCCGGCGGTCTACCAATGCCGAAGTCGAAGAATATCTTAGAAATCAGCGTGATTCTGCAGTCAACAGGGCCATCGAAATTATCAGGACAAGGGTTGACAGGTTTGGTGTAACAGAACCTTCCATCCTGAAACAGGGAAATAACCGAATCGTAGTGGAACTTCCCGGTGTGGATGATGAAGAAAGAGTCCGTAACCTGTTGAAAGGTACAGCACGCCTGGAGTTCAGAATGACAGCAGAACCTGAAGAGATAAATAGTGCCAAAGAGCGGATTTTCAATTATTATGATCAATTAGCTGATAACACTGCACAAGATACGGTTGAATCATCAAACAATGAGCAACAAAATAAATTGCTTGAGGTACTGAACCCGCAGGGCAGGAATCAATATGTATTCGGATATGCCTCGGGTGTTGATACTGCCAGGGTAAATGAGCTCATGGCAAGTGAGGAAGTTCAACAACTGATTCCCCGTAATACCACCTTTCTTTGGTCTGCCAATGCATTTGCCGAAGATCAGGGGTTTGAATTTTTTGAACTGATCGGTGTTCGCAGTCAGATTGAGCTCACCGGTGATGTAATATCTGAAGCAAGAGTTGCCTTTGATCCAACCACTAACAGGCCTGAAGTCTCTATGTCCATGAACAATGAAGGTGCACGGATATGGGCAAGGCTGACAGGTGCAAATATCGGTAAACCGGTGGCAATTGTTCTGGACGGATATGTATTCTCTTACCCTACCGTACAGACAAAAATAAATAATGGCCGGTCTTCGATTACAGGGCTGGATGGTGTAAGAGAAGCCGAAGATCTTGTCAATATCCTTCTTTCGGGTGCGCTGCCTGCTCCGCTGGATATCATTCAGGAACGTACCGTAGGAGCCACTCTCGGTGAAGCATCTATCCAGGCCGGATTTTATTCTACTCTGTTCGGATTGGTTATAGTCGCAATGTTTATGATCGCGTATTACAGAACAGGCGGTGGTATTGCTGACCTTGCGCTAATTTTAAATATAATTTTTATTCTCGGAATCCTTGCTGCGTTTAAGGCCACTCTTACATTGCCGGGAATTGCCGGAATCGTACTCACAATCGGTATGGCTGTTGATGCCAACGTGCTGATCTTTGACCGGATCAGAGAGGAAATGAGAGGCGGCAAAACATTGCGTGCTGCAATTGATAACGGCTATTCAAATGCAATGAGTGCCATTGTTGACGCCAATGTTACCACGTTCTTTGTAGCTGTTATCCTCTACAGTTTCGGCGTAGGCCCGATTAAAGGATTTGCGGTAACCCTGATGGCCGGAATTGCTGCTTCACTCTTTAGCGCTATTGTTATTACCCGGGTGATTATTGACTATCTGACTCGTGAAAAAACAGCTGAAGTAAGCTTCGGTTAATCGAAAATTATAAACATTTTAAAGACACAAAATTATGAGATGGTTTGAAACTCCAAGTTTTGATTTTATACGGGCACACAATATCGCCTATGTTTTCTCCGGTTTGTTAATTATCGGATCACTGATTGCCATTTTTGGTATGGGACTCAATTACGGTATCGATTTCCGCGGCGGTAAAGAGTTCGTACTCGAATTTGAAGAACCTGTGGATGTGGTGCAGATCAGATCTACTTTGGCAGATCCCCTGGGAACCGCACCCGAAGTGAAGAAATTCGGTTCCGACCGGGACTTATTGATCCGTACAGATGCTGAGGGAGACATCAGTGAAGTACAATCAACCCTGCTGACTTCGCTCAGTGAAAATTTCCCGGGGAACTCTGCTTCCGTTATAAAAACGGATATTGTAGGTCCACGGTTTGCCGAAGATCTGAAAATTGCAGCTCTGAACTCCATTATATTCGCTGTAGCTGTTGTTTTTATCTACATTCTGATCAGGTTTAAAGGATGGTACTACTCAGCGGGCGCAGTTGCAGCCCTGGTTCATGATGTTATAATTGTACTTGGAATTTTCACTGTAATGGGTGAGATTGCTCCATTCAATGTAACCATTGACCAGGCTTTAATTGCAGCATTCCTGACTATTGTGGGTTATTCACTGAATGATACGGTGGTTGTTTTTGACCGGATTCGTGAAAACTCGATTATTTATAAAACAATGGATTTTAAAGATATGATCAATAAAAGCCTGAATGATACTCTAAGCCGAACGGTAATTACCTCAGTTACTACCTTGTTTGTAGTGACCGTGCTGTTTATCTTCGGAGGAGAAGTTTTAAAAGGATTTTCCTTTGCTTTAGTGATTGGAGTGATTCTGGGTACTTACAGTTCACTGTTTGTTGCAAGTTCATTAGTTGTAGAATTGGAAAAACGTGCAGTGAAGGCAAAATCCAAATAACTGTTTTATTAACTTAAATCAACTAACTCTATGAGCTTCGATATATCAGAACGATACAACTGTGTTGTAATAGAATTGAAAGGGAACATCATGGGTGGCCCTGATGCGGTTAGCCTCAATGAAAAATTGCATGAACTGATTGAACAGGGCAAAACCAATATTGTGGTTAATCTCAGTAAAGTAAAGTTTATGAATTCTTCAGGCTTGGGAATGCTTATAGGCGCCCTTACTACCATGAGGAAAGCAGGCGGTGATTTAAGAATTGCCAATGCAACTGACAAGATCGAAAGTCTGCTTGTTATCACAAAACTGATTACAGTGTTTAAGCACTTCAAATCACTGGATGCTGCTATCAAATCGTTTGAAGAACAAGAATAAACTAACCTGAAATTTAAAACAGACAGGAGGTGTTTTTCACCTCCTTTTTTTTGGAATCTATGGCAGTACGAATAATTATAGGTGCGCAATGGGGTGATGAAGGAAAAGGAAAAATCGTTGATCTGCTAAGCTCTGATGTTGAATTTGTCGTCAGATACCAGGGTGGGGCAAATGCGGGTCACACGATTAAATTTGATGATCAAAAAGTTGTTCTCCATCTCGTCCCTTCCGGAATTTTCAATGGCAAAGCATCTTGTGTTATCGGCAACGGTGTTGTGATTGACCCGATCGCACTCCGGGAAGAGATTGAAACAATTGAGGACATGGGTATTGATCTGACAGACAGATTATATATCAGTGAATCGGCTCATATCATCCTTTACTATCACAAACTTCTCGATCAGCTAAAAGAGAAAAACCGCGGCGATGATGCCATAGGTACAACCGGCAGGGGAATTGGCCCCGCCTATGTAAGCAAAATTTCACGGGTTGGTATCCGTGTCGGAGATCTGCTGAATGAAACCTTACTGAAAAAGAAAATCGAAAGCAATCTCGCCGATATTAATGAGGCACTGATTCATATTTATAACGAAAAACCTATTCAGGTTGACTATATATATAATGAAATTCTGGAGTCCGTAAACCGTATTAAACCTTACATTTGTAACTCAACATACCTTCTGCATGAAGCGCTCGAAAACAACCAATCTGTTTTGCTCGAAGGGGCTCAGGGCAGCTTGCTGGATGTAGACCATGGCACGTATCCATACGTTACATCTTCGTCACCTACCGCCGGCGGAGCATGCACAGGCAGCGGAATACCTCCACTGGCCGTTACTAATGTAACCGGAATCACCAAGGCCTACTGTACAAGAGTCGGTAACGGCCCGTTTCCGACTGAACTTTTTGATGAAGACGGAGATAAACTGCGAAAAAACGGACAGGAATTCGGAGCAACCACAGGCCGTCCCCGCCGCTGTGGCTGGCTCGACCTGGTAGCTTTAAAATACGCAGTTCGCCTGAACGGAATCAACGAACTTGCCCTGACTAAAATGGACGTTCTGGATAGTTTTAAGACAATTAAACTCTGCACCAGTTATAAAATAGATAATGAAACCACCAACATATTTCCCAGCAGTATAGAGAAGCTTGAAGATATTGAACCTGTCTATAAATCTTTTGTAGGATGGAATACGAACATCAGTGAAATAGATTCTTTTGACGATTTGCCCAAAAAAGCTTTGGAATATATTGAATTCATCGAATCTTATATCGGAGTTTCTTTCACGTTGATTTCCACCGGGCCAAAACGATCTGAAACGATCCGGAGATCCTGATTGAATCCGGGTTAAATTTCACATCCGCAACTATATGAGTGATTCCGGACATTTTTTTATTACTTATCATATTAGCGGTAATAGCCTGGAACAGGCAGAAGATAAGGCCCGTAAACTCTGTGTAGAACAAACCGTTGAAATGCCTGTTGAAGCAGTTCCCGGCAGAATTCAAACAGGATACTTATCCAAAATACAATCTATTACACATATTGATGAAAATTGTTTTGAACTTATTGTAAAGTGTCCGCTACCATCTGCCGGAACTGAAATTTCCCAATTCATCAATATCATTTACGGTAATATATCACTGACTCCGGGAATAAAACTGATGGATATTGACTGGACTAACCTTACAAATTTAGTTCAGGGTCCGCGTTTCGGCATAGAAGGAATCCGCAAAAAACTGAATATCTATGGACGCGCACTGAGTTGCACCGCTTTAAAACCAATTGGGCTGACGACAAATGAACTGGCTGATATTTGCTACAAATTTGCACTGAGCGGAATAGATATTATTAAAGATGATCATGGATTATCAGACCAGAAATCATCACCCTTTAAAGAACGGGTTGAGGCATGTTGCCGGGCTGTTGATCGTGCAGCCCAAAAAACCGGTAAAAAGAGTGAATATTATCCAAACATCACATCGGATTCGGAAGAAGTTTACAAAAGATTTGAATTTGCGAAAAACCAGGGTGCAGGCGGTGTTTTGATAGCTCCTCAAATCACAGGATTAACAATGATGCATGCGCTTGCAAGTTTGAAAGAACTTCCTGTTATGGCACATCCCTCTTTTACCGGCAGTTATTTAATCAATGCTGAAAACGGAATAGATTCCGGTTTTTACTATGGCTCATTATGGAGGGCACTGGGCGCTGATTCAGTCATTTTTACCAATGCACAAGGACGGTTTGATTTTACGGAAAAAGAAGTGCTGTCGATAGCCAATCATGCACGGGATGGATCCCGGCCATTTAAAAGTTCACTTCCAACACCCGGTGGCGGAATTGATCGCAACACTGTCAAAAACTGGCTTGAATTTTACGGGATTGACACTCTGTTTTTAATCGGAGGTAGTTTATACATTCATCCTGAAGGATTACAAATCGCTGCCAGAGAATTCCAAAATAAACTTGAAAGCAATGACTGATCAATCACGGGTAATCAAGAACAAAAATTTTAAGTGGGAATCTGCGAAACGGAAAGTTTATAAAACTGACAGCGATAACTTCAGGGATATCCACCGGTACTCTCTGCTGGGAGAAACGGAAAAAGATCTCAACTTTCAAACGCGGTACTTTGAAATAGAGCCGGACGGCTATTCATCACTTGAAAAACACCGTCATCCCCACACGGTAATTATTATACGGGGTAAAGGCTCGGTAATACTCGGTAATAAAGTAACTGAAGTTCAGTTACATGATGTCGTCTATATTTCGCCGGAAACCATTCATCAATTTCATGCCGATAAAGACGATTTCCTGGGTTTTATCTGTATTGTAGACCGATACAGAGATAAACCGGTTATTCCCGGTGATGACGCAATTAATGAGCAAATTACTTCAAAAAAAGTTCGCAGAAAGATCAGAAAATAGACTTCTTAACCCGACTCTTTTTTCAATCAACAGGTATCAACGAGTTCTTTTATCTCTTAAACTATTAGACCATCGATTCCGGATAGAGGCCGGGAAGATAGTATCCGATCGCTTTAGGCGGTATATTAAATTTCACTGGCGCCTTATGATTCTCAGAAACCAATAATTTCTCATCAAGCAGCCGGCTCAGCAGAGATCTGGCTGTTCGTTCGCCAAGCCCGGTAATACGTTTTGCTTCACCGCGGGACAGTGAGCCTTGCAGCATTACCTCACTGAGAATGTATTTCGCCTCTTCCCTCAGCGGTTCAGTGTCAGATAACATATCTTTTGATCTCAATTGCACATAACCGGCAATTCTTTTCTGCAAACGGCCGGTATCGAGCAGCTCTTTCATGAACTTGATTTCGTTCAGACATGCTGCGACAAAAAACCGGCAGAATTCCTTTATCCCAAAATTACTAAAATTATTATTTTCCGATCCGGTTTTGGCTGAAAGGTTAAGCGTACCGCGGTACTCATCCTTATTTGCAGATATCATCCTCGGAATTGAATACAGGCCATTCGCATCCAAACCTGTTAATTTGAAAAATGAAATTGTATAAAACTGTGAAATTATTTCAAATACCTCTTGGACCGGCAATAAGAGCTGAAGGCGAGAATGAGATGCTACTGCAGCAAGAAGCCGCTTTTCACCTGCAATTTTTCCCAAATCGTATGCCCTTTCAAATTCATCGGCAAGATTAGCTTTAGGATCTCCATTGTAATGACTCCCGGTTACTTCTATCTGTCCCGGATTAATTTGAAGAGTCTGGTAATTTATTCCGGTTTTAGAACTCAAAAATTCTTCCGGTATATGTGAATAAAAAACATTGTGAATCCAGTTCAGATACTCAGTTGATGATACACTCAGCGATTCTTCCGTGAGCAGACGAATATTAATCTGCTTTTGAGTGTAAATATAGGAATAGCTCCATTTCTGAAGAGCTCTTTTTCCCGGATCATCTAAAAATTTCTTTCGGGCGGCTTGCTCAATGTCTATTGGACGGATATGGTGGCCTGATAAGAGATTCGCATAGTAACAGGATATTCTTTGTATGATATCTGAAATACACCTGCGTGTCTCTTTTTCTAAAGTACTGCCCAGAGCTGTTGATTCCCTGAAAGTTTCAAGAAGCAGATCAGACAGATCAGAATCGGCCACAGGATAAAAAAGTAAACTCGTTGTCAATTTATTCAGGTGTTAATAAGATATTTTTTTGCCAGTTATATTACCGGTTTGACAGAATTCTATATTGATAATAATAAATGATTTATAATTGTAAAACAAAATTATTTAGTCAATATTTTCCGGTTACTTCTCCAGTTTGTTTTCCAGTTATTATTGATCTGATCAGACGGGCACTAACTGGACCGGATATTGATCCGGATATTAAACCTGATATCATGCGTTGTTCGCTCAAATGTTCGCGATGACTTTGGGTTTACCTTTGTAAAGCTGTATTCAAAATTTGATTGAACGGTACTTGAGAATCTGTAACCGAGTGAAAGAGAACCATTGAATCGTGTCTGGCCTGTAGGCGGTCTTGGGCTAAAATCAAACAAGTCAGGATTTCTTGATATTGTTTCTGCATCTCCGGTTGATAGTGCACGATCCAAGTCTGCATCAAGTAAAAACCGCTGTTCTATATCCTCAATTAAATTTCCACTCAGGCTGATATCAAGGTTACTTGAGCTTCTTCTGAATAGCGGCATTCTGAAGTTCCTGACCGTATAGGCGAATTGAAACTTAAGGCCGTTAGAAGTCCGTTCGGTTACCTGTGAATTGGACAGGGATAAGCTGGTTAATTTACTGCTTTCATATCCAATTTGAGTCCTTATGTTACTATCCCAGGTGATATTTAACTGAACCAGTGGAGAAAATCGCTGTTCAATATTTATCGAGTTTGGCTCGATTTCGAATCTTTCATCGATAAGAGTGAAATTCCCGATTCGCCGTTCGGGCAACGGGCCTGCATTATTCTGGAAATTCCAGCCAAGACGATATCTCCCGCTGTAACCGTGGGTTACGGTTGCACGCTGCATGCTCTGCCCGATAAACGGAATCAGATTTTCAACACCGGTCCAGTTTATTCTCCAATTTGGCAACGGGAAGGGTGTAAAGCCCCTGTCACCGACTGCCCCACTGCTGACGTTCAGGTACGATTTTCTAAAATCTTCCTGGAGTGTCACTTTGTTCAGAACTGCCTGCCCGCCATTGACAGGTTCAATTACATTTTCTATTGTACTCATCCCGTTGAATGCTGTTTGCAGCTGTCTTTTAAAAAACTCCTCATATCCTCCGCCAAAAGACCAAACACTTGATGTTATAGAACCTGATGCGGATCTGACTTCCGACAGAGTGTTATCTGTTTCAAGAGTAATAGATTGATTAACCCGTTCATCCCACTGGGTATTCCAGGTCAGATCGATCGTAAAATTTTTAAACGGATTCAACTTGGTACTTACATTCAGATTATCCGAAAACGAATTATTTGACGGGATCTGAATCGCTGTTTCCCCATTTATATTATCAATTAACTGACCGCGGGAAATGCTTTCCGATATTCCGAGGCGAAAACCAAAATCGGGTGCAAATGAATCACTGCTTATCAGATCTCTGAACTGAGATCCTCCTGCAAAACCTGCCTGAGAAGCAGTTTTTGAGTTACTATAACTTACATCAATTGATCTCATACTAAACATTGCAAGAAGCAGTTTTCTGCCATAGTAAATGAATTCATCACCCACAGAACGCGATTCTTCATTCATGGCATTCTCACCATTATTTTGTGAGTTTCCTGTTTGACTGCCATTGCCTCTGCTGCGATCCCTGCTTTCTTCCTCATCATCAGCTACAAGTGTATTGTAGAACGGAATTCTTCCAAACAGGTCTTCGATATCCATACGAAGGGTGTGGTCGAGCCGGAAATTATTGGAAACCCTTGCGCCCAAATCAGAGCCAATGGGTGAATTCTCCCATCGAAAGCCTCCTCCGTAGCGGGCAGAATAGTTCATCCAGCTGGCAAAACCGATTGTATTCAAACGGGGCTGCCAGCTCGCCGTGTAATCTTCCTGGTAATTATTTCTTCTGGAACTCAGCGAATCGAAGACCAGATCTTTAAGCACACTGAATGTAGGAATAGGTTCAAATGCAGTACTGTCGGCACCGCTTAAACCCGCATCCCTGATGGCTGAACGGCCAAGGTCAAAAGTACCCCTTGCCTGGAAGCTGGTAGATATCGATCGGGTAAAATTGTAGCCGAACCCAAAATTCGTTGCATAAGTAAAGTTGTGAGTCTGCCTGAGCGGAACTTCTTCTTCCGTCTCATCAATTCTTCTTTTTCTCTCTTCAAATGTGCGTGCAGTACTAATTGAGCTTGATACGTTATTAGGCATATAGCCAAGTTGCAAACCACTTGCAGATTTCAGAACAGGTATCCCTTCAAGGAAGCTGAGAGGACGTAAAAATTTCACATTTCTGAAGTTCAGGTTATACCGGACAGAGGTATTAAAACTCCAGTTATCTTCAAATCTGTATTCAGGATTGCGGCCATTTCCTGTATTGAAAACGTAATTTATAGTAACATTATCAAGTGTGTACTTTAAAAATCTGCTTTCAGAGTTCTGTTTTGACAGATTGGATAAATTAACAGAAAAAGACTCCCTGAAGGTTTGAACTTCTCTGATTCGCTGATCAATCACCGCACTTTTTTCATCATCATTCAAATCCTGCCTTGACCGAACAGCATTTTTAAAATCATCCAGCCTGATATCCCCCTGGTTGGGAAGATATTTTGGTGTAGATGTTGACCTTCTCACAGAGAGAGACAGGGGAATATTCCATCCGTAACGCTCCGGGATAAATTTATGGAGATTCATATTGGTACTTAAATCGTAGGCAAATTCATTATCAACCCTTCTCTGGCCCAGCTGTGAGTCAAGAGAACCGAATCCCTGGGTTTGCCTTATAAAATTACTGTTTAATGTTGCAAAATCAGCCAGTTTGAATGATGCTTTAGCATTTGCAGCCCACCCTTTTTCATTATCAAATCCTGAAACACGCAATTCATTCAGCCAGACATCAGCATCCAAAAGAGGAACTCCCGGCCCCGATGGATTATTGAGATCGAACGGATTCCTGATTCCCAGTCCCAGTTGTGAAACTCTTCCTAAAGACGGATTTCCTTTTATGGCTACAACAGCCCCCGGAACTGCATCTTCCAAAATATCATTACGCTCATAGACAATTGAAATATCATCGGGTCCCTCCTGATCCCGAAGCTGTTTTAACTGGTTAAATACGGCCAGTAAAATGTTTACACTGTTTTCATCCGGCAGCCAGACCTCTTCAGCTTCTTCTCTTAGCTGTGCCTGATTCGTAATGTCAAATGGCTGAAATGGAAAATTCCGGTTTGATGGTGTTACCGGCTGACGATATTCGTAGTAGTTATTCTCAATATCATTTCCCAGCCGGATCACCAGTTCAAGATCTTCCCGGTTATCGTAACCTTCACCATGGACAAACATTCGTAAATTTGAATAATTGAGAAGATTCAGCCCACCCGGATAAACTCTTTTCACCATCTGAATTGAATTAGAACTGAGATTTTCGGCCTGAAGGGCGATAGACTGTTCATTCTGAAGAGATTGCAGCTGAGTGCCCCTGTTCTCTGCACGAATCACACCTTCGGGAATTCTGTATGGAAATGGTTCTCTGTTGGCATTTTCTTCGATATTCACAGTACTGACTCTGATGCTTGCATTCGGATCACTTTCGGTATTGATCGTTTCATCCTGCCGCCACTGGCTTCCCACAAACTCAAAAGTTGCAAAGCGCATTGTAAACGGTTTCTCATACCCGGACATCCACAATCTCACATAGGAAATATTTTGAAAGTCATTGATATCTCCAAACTTTCTCTTAAACTCTTCGAGTGGTATCCGAACCTGGAACCAGCGGTTTTCCTGGCTGGAACCCGGTACCCTGTCTACAATAAATGTTCCCGGGCTGCCGATCTCAAGACTTGAAAAATCAGCCGGATTTAAATCAACTTCATATTGAAAATATGCATTCGTCTGATTTACCACTGCCGGATTTACCAGGCCTTCAGTGTCCGGACGGTTTGTAATTGCTCTTTTCTCACCTTGCGTTACCGGCGTGTTTCCATCGGTAAATCCAAGAAGTCTGTGAAATCGCTCATGAAGCGGAAGATTCCCCACCTGCGACTCTGCATAAAATATATAATCATCATTTGACGGATCCTCTGCAATTTTTCTGAACTCTTCACTATCCTCTCCGTAAGAAATCCGCATCTGTTCCACAAAATCGGTAAATATTGCCTGCTCATTGAAATTACTAACTCCGCCGCTATTTGGTAAACCGTCAAGACCAACATCTTCTATATCCCGGTTTTGATTGGAAAACTGGCCTTCCGGAGGGGGGGGATTTGCCGGAATGACAGACCTGGGATTAGTAGCCCTGTCAAGAATCAATGTTTCCGGGTTCAGGGCAAGGCCATCTTCAGAATTAAGCTGTGAGTTCGGGATAACGTCTTCAGAAATAAGACCTACATCAATGTATATTTTACCATCATATGCTTCAATATCGGCAGCATTTGGTTCTGCGCCACCCGGCAAAACAGGCTGAATCCAGAATTCAAGAAATTCAATATTATTTTGAGAAAAATCCTCCTGGCCTGACGGAATTACAGTTGTCATTCCGCCCCAGGTTTTCTCCGGTTCATTTTCAAGTAAATCCCGCAGATCTATATTATAATTGTAAGGCCCCCTATCGGCCGGGGCGTAGTGAACATCCAGCGTATTAATAATTTCCTCTTGTGGATTTCGGGTTTCACGGCCCGGAAACACATCTTGTACCTCAACCGGCAGAGATTCGGGCGTAAACTGAACTCCTCCAAGAATAGAAGAAATATTTCGTGGAACGGTATACCATGATAATTTTGACCTTAAATCAGATCTGTCCAATCTGGACTGAAGGTTCGCTGCAGGATTTCCCGGAAAGTCATCTTCTTCAAAAAAACCAATATCGGGATCAAAACCGGGTACGGCGGCCGGTGCAGATGCCAGTGACCATCTGGTGGCGTTTAAAAGACTTACCTTAATATTTGATCCTTCAAAATCATCAATAAAAGAGAGCCCCGCCTCTTCATCTGAAAAGAGTTCATTATTGTCAACGGCCCTGCTCACAGCCCTGGTTTCCGCAACACCCGGCCTGAGCTGAGCAAACTCACCGCTGAATGATATTTCAGAACGTTCTTTGGTTTGTATTAAAGGCAAAGCATCCAGTGCCCGTGTAATAAATGGCGTATTAAATCTTGCATTCGCATCTAATCCTAATACAGAGTTATTAATCGGTTCCTCATTGATACGTATTTTATCATCAAGCGGTCGCTCGTTAAAACGGAAGTAAGTTGCCCCGATATTAAAATTTTTGTTTACTTCATATTCAGCTCTCATGCCTGTAAATGTTTTCTGCTGAATAGACGTAAATGCCTGGTTTTCGTATTCAATCCGAATATCCTGACCCGCTGCCAGGTAACGGTCATTTAAAATCGTTATGCTGCCAAAAGAAAAATCAACCTGGTAGTCAACATCTTCCTGGAGTTCCACACCATTTGCAAAGACACGCACTGAGCCCGGTACCAATGCAATTCCCAGTGTATAATTTTCCTGAACCCCGCCTTTAGAAACCCCATCAATTCTATAAAATTCATTTTTAGAACTTTGAGCTGCGTTTCGCTGGCGTTCCGTATAAAGTTCAGTAAATGAAAGCCTGTTTATGGTTTCATTGTCAACATCTGCATCCAGAAGCACCTGCTCAATTCTTTCAGCGAATGGTTCCAGAAACGGAAATACAATGGTCCCGTTCATCGGGTTTAATGTGCCTGTACCAAAATCAATCTGATTGTCCGGGTTTACTGCACCCTGGGTATCCACACGATCAAGTCCAAGATCCTGCAGTAGTGTTGTTGTGCGGCCTGGAAGCCTGTTTTGTGCCAGGTTTCCTTCTGTAAAAAGAAGTTCGATATCAAGATTCTCTCTTGTGATATTTGTAGTGCCAATTGAATAGATATTCCGCATAGTCAATGGAAATACTTTGTGATCTGTTGATACATTCCGTGGACGCAGCATTTTCAAAAAGACCCTGTCACTTCCTCCCTGGTTGAGCTCGCCAACCTCAATCAGATTTCCGTTCCC
This sequence comes from uncultured Balneolaceae bacterium, assembly GCA_964517005.1. Lineage (GTDB taxonomy): Bacteria > Bacteroidota > Rhodothermia > Balneolales > Balneolaceae > CAYVBJ01. The sequence goes on from CAZFAJ010000018.1 coordinate 37,245, forward strand.
GTCAATCCATGTAAACGAGACAGCCAGTACTTCACGAGATCCGAGTGACCTGCGAAGTGATATGTAGCCTGAGACTTTATTAATCGTATAATCCTCTCCTTCCCGCAACAGTTCGAAAAACCCTTCTTCAAAATTTGTTGATTCCGTAACTCCAATATCCGAAGGCGAAATACCATCCTGCGGGTTCCGGAACTGATCTAACACATCCGGATCGAATGGATCAGCATCATTTGTTGGAGGATTAAAGGTTCCACCGGGATTTTCGTTAACTCCAAGGTTTGCTAACGCCACGGCTTTTCTTGATCCTTCTTCTGCCTGGCTGCGTTCCGGAAGTATCCAGACCTCAACATCGGCGATTTGCAGGGTTTGAGTTAATTGCTGGGGATTAGATACGCTGTTCTCAAACTCCTGGCGGGTAAAAAAGTCAAGGAAAAAATGTTTATCATCTTCGTAATCAACTGGTTTTATATTAATTTGCTGTTCCTGAGAACCGCCTGACAATGTTTCCACATTTGTTTCACCATCCTGTTGAGACAGTACAGTTGTAAATCTGAGCGGGCCAAATTCCACAATTGACTTCACTCCGAAAAGGGCACCACTTCCTCTTACAAGTGAGTTTCCGGTCTGCATGGAAACATTTCCAAGCTCAATCCTTTTTATGACCTCGTCATCGTATCCTTCATATACGATACTGAGCCTGTTTTGAAAATCAAAAGCCCGCTCCGTATCCCAATCAGTTTGGATTGTCAATTTATCACCAATTGTGCCCTGAATATTAAGCTGTAGACTTTGATCGAAGGTCGGATCAACTCGCGTCTGCTGATCGGGCGGTAAAGACGGATCAGCAGTATTTTGTATACTTGCACCCACATTCATGGAGGCAACACCGTTTACCCTCAGATTTACTTCCGGTTTACCAAACAGTGTTGTGAATGCAGATTGCCGTCCACCCGGAACAGATATTCTGAAATCGAGCAGCCCCCGCTGATCATCGCGTGACTGTGCTGCTTCCTCTATGAGGGCTTTATAGTTTTCACGAACATCGTTTTCCCGGCTTGCCAGTTTGTACTCCTCAAATGAATATCCTGCAGGATATGCGGATTCTACCCCGTGTATTGTTCTTTCAACCCGGAATCCACCGTTCTCTCTGCGTGTTCGCTCTATTTTTTCAGCTGGTAAGTTAATGTAATAAAGTGCAGGGACTTTACGCCTGAATGCTCTTGAAACACGATTACCGGATATCAGCGGAAAAGTTCTGTGAAATTCAAAAGAAAGCGAATCTTCTTTCAAAACCCTGTCTCTTGCCCTTTCATCGAACTCATATCCTTCTCTGTAATCGATGCTATATTCATCAAATAAACTGAACGGCTGAATCATTCTTTCAAAATCATATTTTTCTTTGGGTGTCTCCGGACCCAGTGAAAAATAGTAGGAGGGCATCTTTACAAATGGAAGATCAGAGCGTGACGTATCCGTTGCAGAAAAATAGTTAATCATTGGCAACAATGATTTTGCCTTAATCACCGAAACCTGCTCCTTTTTATCGGTTTGAGCTGAAATACTGCCGGGGCATAAAAATCCGGTCAGAATTAATGAAAACCCAAAGAACAGAAATATTGAATTTTTACAACGCTGGATGCTACTCACAAATTTCAATAGATTTAGGCCAGTTTCATGCTTGAATCACAGATAATGCATATCATGATAGCATTGTGCCGGCATTCAATGATCTTGTCAATTTAATTTTGATTAACAAAAGACGTTGTAACCTTGGAACGATAGGCTAAGATTTATTTTACTGCATTGGTTGGATATTCAATATCACTGATAATAAAGGTTTATTGAGTCTGTTGAAAGTATTAACAGTCTATTTTTAGATTTCAGAATATTAATTAACTGTTAATAAAGATAGAAACATGTTGTAATTTGTTACACCGATGATAAATAAAATTCAAAAAGACCTCTTAAAAAAGCATATAGGCCCATTTCTCTTTTGCTTTTTTACTGTAATGTTTATCCTGCTGATGCAGTTTTTGATCCTGCATACAGATAAGCTGGTGGGCAAGGGATTACCCGTTTTTGTTGTAATTGAATTGATTCTAAACAATTTGGCATATATGGTAGTTCTTGCTGCTCCAATGGCTGTTTTGGTTGCTACACTTATGGCATTCGGAAAATTTTCGGAATGGAATGAGCTAAATGCAATTCGGGCAGCAGGAATTAATCCCATTAAATTGATCATCCCGGTGTTAATCGCTGCAACAGTTCTATCACTGGCACTTGCTTATTTTTCAAATAATATATTACCGGAATCAAATCACAAAGCCCGCTCTCTGTTCATTGATATCAGAATGAAAAAACCCGGATTCGATTTACAACCCGGTGTATTTTATGATGGTATTGAGGGTTATACATTTTTGGTTCGAGAAAAAAAAGCTGAGTCAGATACACTGAAGGATATTACTCTGTTTCAGTCACCTTCTGAAAACAGATACCGGGCCTATATTAAAGCGCAGAGCGGCTGGCTTGAGTCTCCAGACGAACAGACTCTGACGCTGTTTTTGCAAAACGGTTCTATTTTGAGGAATGTACCAAGTGTTAAGAGAGGTGTTGAAACTCTTGAATTATCAGAATTCAGTAAATACCGGATTAGTTTTGACCTTTCAAACCTGGCATTTTCCCGTTCAAACCCCGAACAGAGAAGCAGGAATGACCGTACGATGAGTGCTCAGGCTATGCTTGCCGTTGTAGATACCTTACGAACTGAGAAAGAAAAAGAATACCAGTCTCTTTTAAATAAACCAACCGGCAAGGCAAATCCTATTACAGAAGACGGCCCCCCCCGCGTCTACCTTCCGTCTACAGTTAAAAATGACTCCTTAAATCCAGTTAAAACGGAATTTAAAGCCTTGAATATGGCTCAGAATCCATCAGAACAGCAGCAAATCATAAATCAAACGGTTTCCAATTTTGACCGCTACAAGTCTGATATCGAAAACTCATCTGCTAATATGAAGCATAAGGATTTTCGGATTGCAGAATTCCTGGTAGAAGTGCACAAGAAATTTTCAATCCCTTTTACCTGTATCGTTTTTGTGCTTCTCGGTGCACCTATTGGCATTATGAGCAAAAAAGGAAACCTTGGAATGGCGGCAGTCATCAGCGCCGTTATACTTACTTTCTATTTTATTGCAATTATTCAGGGGGAAAAGTGGGCCGACCGCCTTTTCATCTCTCCTTCAATCGGAATGTGGGGTATAAATATTATCTACGGCATAATCGGTTTATTTCTGATTCTGCAGGTCTCCACTTCATTCAGAATACAAAACCTCTGGCAGCGCAATTAAAAATGAAAAAGATTGACCGCTACATTTTATTCAGGTTGTTTACAATCACGTTATTCGTGCTTTTTGTTCTGATATGTATCTTCATATTAATCGATTTTTCAGAAAACAGTGATGACTTTGCAGACAAAGGGGCTACCATGTCTCAAATCTGGAACCAGTACTATCTGAATTATATACCTGAAATGATGCGCCTCGTGAGCCCTGTAGCAGTTCTGGTTGCATGTTTGTTTCTCACCGGTCAAATGACAGAACGGCTGGAAATCGTTGCACTAAAAGCGGCCGGAGTAAGCCTCTACCGGCTGATTATTCCCTACATTGTTTTTGGAGTTGTAATGGCTCTTTCAATCAGCTATCTGGATGCTTTTGTGATTCCAAAGGCAAATGCAGAGCGTATAGATTTTGAAAAAACCTACTTATCCAAGCGGGCAGATCGCATCGATCGTGGCGGGCTCTACAGACAGGAGACAGAGAATACGATCTTTAACGTCAATTTTTTTGATCCGGGAACGAATACCGCATACAGAACCATGCTGGTAGAGTTTGAAGATGATCAGATAAAAAAAATTATAACAGCTAACCGGATGAAATGGAATGATTCTACCAATGTGTGGCAAATGCAATCATTTGAAGAACGAATTTTTCACGAAAACGGAATGACAAGAAACATGGAAACTGAGCTGGATACCGTATTTAATGTTCAGCCAAGAGATCTTGCCCGCAGAACCTCAGATATTTATCAGCTCACTTATGAGGAGGCAATGCAGTATATAGATTCCATGGAAAGAATTGGTGCAGGCGGAACAGATCTCCCTATGGTACAACTTTACAGCAGAATGGCCTATCCGATCTCGATAATTGTAGTCTGTTTTATTGGTTTTTCAATTGCAAGTGAAAGGCGCGCAGGCGGAAAAGGATTTTATATCGCGGCTGGCCTTGCTATCAGTTTTATCTATCTGGCCATGATGAAGGTAATTGAGCCGTTTGGTTCAACAGGAGCGATTGTTCCCCACCTTGCCGCTCTTATTCCTCATGCCATATTTTTTCTTATTGGTATCCTGCTGTTATTCTTTGCAAAAAAGTAATCACTTGCTCTGAATATTTCGGGATTAATGATATGAGCAAGTCAGAGTGAATACAGTGATTTGCTATGCTTCAGGTGTCGGACCGCGATAATTAAATGGCACATCAAATTTTTCTTTGGATGTAATTGTGCCGTGTTCGTCTTCATAGCGGCGGATATTTTCACCGAGTGCATTGGCAAGACGTTTTGCATGGTCGGGGGTTAAGATCATGCGTTTTATGACGCGGGCTTTTTTAACACCTGGCATCACTGAAAGAAAATCAAGCACAAACTCAGATGGAGAGTGTGTGATCATCACAAGATTTGAATAGGTTCCTTGTGCCTCATCTTCCTTGAGTTCGATCTCAAGCTTTTTACCTTTGGGTCCTTTTTGTTGGTTTTGCATTGTTCCGTTTAAACTTTATTCATTGTTACCATTTAAAAATCCCTGTTCTCTCATCCAATCATCATTAAAAATCTTGGATATATACCGGGTTCCGCTATCCGGTAAAATTACAACCATCAGATCATTTTTCCCGGTTTTGTTGTTTCTTGCATACTCAAGTGCGCCACAGACAGCAGCTCCGCATGATCCGCCCACGAAAAGTCCTTCCTCACGGGCCAGTTTTCTTGTTGTAATCAATGAATTTTTATCATTCACCTGAACCACATCATCGATTACATCAAAATCAATATTCCCCGGAATAAGATCTTCCCCGATTCCTTCCGTAACATACGGCTTTACAACGCTTTTATCGAATTCCCCGGTTTCAAAATAATGCTTGTAAACAGAACCGACGCTGTCAACACCAATCACCTTAATCTCCGGATTTTGCTCCTTCAAATACCGGGCTGTACCTGTGATCGTTCCTCCGGTACCCATTCCCGCTACATAATGTGTGATTTTTCCTTCGGTCTGTTCCCAGATTTCAGGGCCGGTTGTTTCGTAGTGTGCTTCCGTATTACTCAGATTATCATATTGATTGGGATAATATGAATTGGGAATTTCTTCGCTAAGGCGTTTTGCCACAGAATAATAGCTTCGTGGATCATCCGGTTCAACGTTGGTTGGACATACTCTTACTTCTGCCCCCAGCGCCCTCAGCAAGTCCGCTTTTGATTTACTCTGCTTATCTGTTGTCGTAAAAATGCATTTATACCCCCTCACAATAGCTACCAGTGCAAGCCCCATGCCTGTGTTTCCCGAAGTTCCCTCGATAATTGTACCCCCGGGTTTTATAAGACCTTTTTCCTCGGCATCATCAATCATTTTAACAGCGATACGATCCTTAATACTTTGCCCGGGATTAAAGTATTCCACTTTAGCCGCGATGGTTAGCGGCAGATCGCCGGTTAGTTTGTTTAGCCTCACAATTGGTGTATTACCAATAGTTTCAATAATTGACGAATAAATCATAAAGAAATTTATATTGTTAAAAATATCATACTCGCTTCAACAAGCCGTGAATATAGCAAAATTAGGCACCCTATTCTGAACGAATTATTGCGATTTTTATAAGTTTTTTTCTACTTTATCGGGCAACTAACTGAAAATCTCTGCGCATGAACTATTACCTGCTACGGCTTTTGATTGGAATTATTTTGTTTCTTCCAACCTATGATTACTTTATTTATCATAATTCTGACCGGAATAACTGGCTCGACTTAACAAATGCAGGCACTGTACGGGTGCTCATACTCTCAGAGTTCTCATCGGGCAATTTTTTTATTGATACCCGCGATGCAACTCTGATAATCCAGACAAAAAATAACACTTATACAATCCAAAACCGATTTAAACCGCTGTCTGTTCAGCGATCGGGAAATTCAGTGAAAATCACCGGTGCCGATACAACGATAGAATCGGATTTAGTTACTATTGAGAGCCCGGGCGGGCAAATCAATTTGCTGAGTTCTGAATTTGGAAAAAAATCTTATAGCGGCAGTTTAGAATTAAGTATTGCACCGAATTCCAGCCCAATGCTTCGTATGCAGGTAATCAACCTGGTTTCACTTGAAGAGTATATCTCATCAGTAGTGGGGAGTGAAATGAATTTTGATAATCCTGAAGCATTGAAAGCCCAGGCTGTAGTTTCAAGATCTTATGCGTTATGGAGCATCCAATCGAATATCCTGAAAAATTATGATATTACAGATAGTGAAATGAACCAGGTATATCATGGAAAAAGCGTAGTAAATGAAATCCACAAGGAGGCTGCAAAGAGTACACGTGGTGAAATTCTCACCTGGAATAATAAGCTTGTTCTCGCAACTTATTCAAGCACCTGCGGCGGTGTGACCAATCCAAACGAAACCGTGTGGAAAGGAAAATCCCTCCCCTACCTGCGATCTGTTGATGACCGGTCGAGCTGCTCTATTTCACCTCATTTTAAATGGAACTATTCTATAAATAAAAAAACGCTTTTTGAGCGCTTTAGCACTGAGTATAGCTTCACCCCATCAGGCCTGAAGCTTAAAGCCGGCGAACATAACCGGGTTCTCTCGGTTCTTTTTACCGATAATAATCGTCAGCAAATTGCACTCACCGGAAACGACTTCAGGCTCTTTGTGAATAAACATTTTGGCCCATATTCAATTAAAAGTTCCAGGTTTACTTTACACCAGAATAATAATTCCATCGAATTTAAGGGATCGGGTCTTGGTCATGGTGTGGGGCTTTGTCAGTACGGAGCACTTGGATTTGCCAGATCGGGGTGGGATTATAAAAGAATATTAAATTTTTACTTTAACAATGTAAAAGTCGTAGATTTCAATCGTATAGAAAATCAAAGAATTGCATTGGCAAATTAATTCACATCATGTTTCTTGAACAAAAAAAACCAAAAGATTACGATTGCGGGTACAATCTGGATTTAATGATTGCCGCAATACCAAGAATTGAAAACCAGAAAGAGCGCATTGATTATGCAAAAAGAGTTGTCGGACTGATCAAACAGAGTCATCCAAACTGGGTAGACGATAATGGCCAGAGCAAACTTGCCTGGGATTATTTTTTTGAACTTGCCGAATTTAATCCTGAAGAGTATGGCATCCAGAATCCTTTTGAAAATGGAAGTGTCGATGATGCAAGATAAACTTTGAATTCAATCAGGTTTTTTATTCCTAAGCATCAAAATTCATAATATAGATCGCCGCTCGACCGATTCAGACTCATATTTTATCTGGCTATACTAAATTGATATCTGTTTTCTTTTCTTCTTTGTAAGATATTAAATTCATTTTTAAGTATACTGAATATCAGTTTATTTCTATATCTGCTGGCTTTTTTTACATGGTTTCGTAATTCTCCTTCCTTACTGAAACCTGCCTTTGTTAAAATGTGTATCCATTTGTCATTAAAATCAAATGAGACGGCACCCACTTTGTTCATTTTTAGTTCATTGAAACAATACTTTAGAATCATCTCTAATGATTTTTTCCCGAAACCCCTTCCTCTGTACTTTTTGTTTCCAATCGTGCAGCTTACGAAACAACGTTTGTTATAGTTATCTATACCATACACCTCGATAACACCGATGACTTCATTATGATCAGAATCAACTATTTCAAAAAGCTCACCATTTCTGTTTGGATTTTCCATTAATGATTTCATTCTTGAATAAAATGAATCAAAGCTTTCAAATCTGTGCGGATATTCCGAATCGTTAAAAGATATTTCACGATCATTGTTCCAGTTATAGTGTTTTTTTACGTTCTCAAGTTTGAAAGGTTGTAAATCAATCATGTCATTTGTCCCCATTTGTTGTCTGTTTACTCTTAAGAAACAGTTGTCTTGTTTCTGGTCACCAGTATTATTTTACTTT
>CAZFAJ010000019.1:0-43723 GCA_964517005.1 uncultured Balneolaceae bacterium
GGAATTTTGATTCGAAAAGAGATGTTAGCCCAGGCCGACAGACCGGGAGGTTATCTGATAGGATCAGTTTCGAAAAAAGCATTCAGAGAACTTAACGGAGCTGGTTTCTGGTAGTATTTAAACGCTTCTGCATACCTGAATCCGGCGAGGTGTCCATAATGCATTGCGCGTGCACGCAGTGATTCGAAGAAGTTGATACTTGATATGTACGTTTCAGGCTCATCACCGGGATTTTCAACATGAAACTGGCTGGCAAAGGCTTTGATCGCTTCCTCTTTTGTGTCTATCGTATCGGTAATATCAAATACAAAATCGGGATCAAACGGCTGATCCTGCATATAATGCAATATATGTGCCGGCCTGTGTGGCTCCTGTTTATTTCCGTTCGCATCCTGTGTTTCAATTTTTTTGAGTCCGCTGTAAAATAAAGCATCAATGAGTAAACGGGTAGCATCTCCATGATCAGGGTGGCGGTCGGAGGGCGCTGTGATAAAACAAATATGCGGTTTGTAGAAACGTACCTTTCTGATAATTTTTAACTGATGTTCCCTTCTGTTTTCAATTTCGCTGTCTTTCATTCCCAGGTTGTCGCGGGAAGAGAGACCCAGAATCGCGGCTGCTTTGGCAGCTTCCTTCAGTCTCAGTTCAGGCGTTCCGCGCGTACCCATCTGGCCTTGTGTCAGGTCAACCACTGCCACTTTTTTGCCCTGGTCCACCAACGCGGCTAAAGTACCGGCACAACAGAGTTCAGTATCATCAGGGTGAGCTCCAAATGCGAGTATATCTACATTCATGTTTTTTAATATTTTTGGCTAAAAAAATTGAAAGGTTTTTGCAACGAAATAATTTTTTTCTCGTAAGCCATAAAATAAACACTGGCGGGTAAGATATGAAATAGTGATTCATATTTTCGGAAGATGTTATATTCCAGATTAACCCATCACAAATAATAAGCTTTGTAAATGCACCGACTATTTATCAGCATAAGTGAAGGATTTAAAATCGCTATTCAGGCGATTCTCACGAATAAAACAAGAGCGATGCTGACAACCACATGTATTGTAATTGGTATTGTGAGTGTAACTACCATGAACACAATTACGGATGGGGTTGACCGTGCATTTAGCGAGAGTATGGACATGCTTGGCCAGAATGTGCTTTTCATTGAGAAATGGCCATGGGGTATCGGTGGCGGCGAATACAAATGGTGGGAGTACCGGAACAGGCGTGAGATGAAAATTGAATATGCAGACCAGCTCAAAGAGATGAGCAGATTTGCTTCGGAGGTATCCGCACAGGTTACCCGATCGGCGACCCTGCGATATCAGGATAAATATATTGAAAATATAGATGTGAACGGAGCCACTGATACCTATTTCAGAACCTCCGGATTGAATATTGATGCAGGACGCTTTTTTGCTGATTCAGATGTAAGGAGAGCCGCTAAAGTAGCTGTAATCGGCGCTACAGTTGCAGAACGATTGTTTGAAAATCTGGATCCGGTCGGCAAGCAAATCCGGATTCGCGGCCAGCGTTTCCAGGTGATAGGAGTTTTGGAAAAACAAGGCAATTTTCTCGGCATGGCGGATACGGATAACCGGGTTTTAATCCCGATATCTGCATTTAAATCTTTGTATAGTTTGCGATGGGGACTTCAGTTATCTGTCCAGTTTCCCAATGAGGAAGCATTGCGCGAGGGTGAGTATGAAATTGAAGGGCTGATGCGTAGAATACGACAGCTGGATCCGGCAGAAGAGAATGACTTTGCCATAAACAAAGCAGCACTATTTGAACAGCAGTTCAAGTCAATGAAAACAGCTATTTATGGAATTGGTATCTTTTTAACGGGGCTGGCTCTATTTGTTGGCGGTATCGGAGTGATGAATATCATGTTTGTATCCGTAAAGGAGAGAACCAAAGAGATCGGCATACGCAAGGCTGTAGGTGCGCGGGCATGGGAAATTCTGTTCCAGTTTTTGATGGAAGCGGTGGTAATTTGTCTGATTGGCGGTGTTATCGGCATGATTCTTTCAATTGGTGTCACTTATGTGGTGAATCAGTTTTTTGTTGCCTATATGGACTGGACAACGGTTATAAATGCAATTGTAATCTGTGCGTTTATCGGGATTTTGTTTGGATTTTTGCCTTCGAACAGAGCAGCAAAAGCAGACCCGATTGAGTCATTGAGATATGATTAGTTTGAGTGCAAATAAAGATCGGTCAAAGATTAAAATCTTGATAGTACTATGAGAATTCTGGAAACATTTCAACAGGCGTTTGACTCTTTGAAAGCAAACATATTGCGGTCTTCTTTAACACTGCTTGCTATTGCTGTTGGTGTATTTGCCGTAATCAGTGCCAACACAGCTGTACTTGTGCTTGATACCTATTTCAAAGATACCCTTAGCCTGATGGGCGGAGACGTAATAACCGTTCAAAAATTTCCGGCAATTAATATGGGTGACGACTGGCAAAACTATCGGAACAGAGAGGATGTTACATTCACGCAAATGGAGGAGTTGCAGGAACGCACTCAGCTGGCAAGGCAGATTGGCCCGAATAGTCCGTTCAGAACTACCAAAATATCTTATGAAGAGAGAGAAACAGAACCAAATGTATCTGTAAGGGGCGGAAATCAAAATTATTTGCCAAATAATGCCTATGATATTGAATCGGGCAGAAATTTTCTTACAGAAGATATCGATTTTGCACGCCCGGTTGCTATCATCGGCCATGATGTTGCCACAACACTATTTGAATTCGAGGACGCACTCGATAAAACCATCAGGATTGAGGGCCGGCCTTATCTTGTTATTGGAGTTACTGAAGAACGGGGAAATGTGTTTGGTCAGACGCTGGATCGTTTTGTTGTGATTCCCTATACAACCCTTTCATCCGTCTACGGCAGTAACCGAAATATTGGAATCCAGGTGAAAGCGCCATCGATAGAACTGGTAGAGTCAACAATAGATGAGTTAACCGGTTGGCTGAGAACCATTCGAAAGGTTGAACCGGGTGCTGCCAGTGATTTTGAAATTGTAACAAATGAATCGCTCGGCAATGTATTTGAACAGTTTACCGGGATTCTCTACCTGGTTGGGTTTGTAGTTGGGGGAATTGCCCTGCTGGGAGCCGGAATCGGTGTTATGAATATTATGCTTGTTTCTGTCTCTGAGAGAACAAGAGAAATAGGCATTCGTAAAGCGGTTGGAGCAACACGCAAAGCTATCGTATCCCAGTTTTTGATGGAAACCATTGCGATCTGTCAAATAGGCGGGGTTATTGGCATAATTGCCGGAATTTTACTGGGTAATGCAGCGGCAATCTGGCTTGAATCAAGTATTGTAGTTCCATGGACTGCAGCACTCGGCGGTGTGGTTGGCATGACGATAATTGGTGTTCTTTTTGGTGTTTACCCGGCATTTAAAGCATCCCGGCTGGATCCGATTGAGAGTTTAAGGTATGAGTAAAATTATTTGATGATCTTTGAGGGGATAGTTGATAATAAATGAAACGGGTTGCCTTTAATAAAAATCTTAACCTTTTTATTTAGTAGTTTACGATTATTGATCTATAACTTATTTTACAGATCAATTGGAAATTAAAAGGTAAAATTATGGATGAAGAAATAATCAAGGATTTGAACGATGAACTTGAAGGTGCGATTGACGATGCTCATAGAAAACTGAACAGTGTCGATATTGAAGAAAGTATTGATGAGTTGAAAACCGAAGCGGAACTTTTGATTCGGAAATATCCGGTTCGAAGTGTGTTAATCGGTGTTGCCGCCGGCTTTTTGCTGGGCAGAATATTTAAATCCTGACTGACCGGTTATCAGCATGAAAAAAAAGACCTCGGAAATTTCAGAGGGAATAAAAGAGATAAGCCGTGATGTGCGTCTCTATGTCGAAAAGCGATTTGAACTATTCTCCTTATCTATCAGCGAACAGATCTCATTCATTCTTGCAGACTCCTTGCAGAGGGCAATCGGGATTTTGTTACTTGGGAGCGGGGGCTTCTTTTTATGGATGGCTCTTGGTTTTTATCTTGGTGAGTTATTGCAAAGTAACAGCCTTGGGTTTTTGATTGCATCGCTGCCTTTGCTGCTTTCCGGGTTTCTTTTTTTGAGAATACATCCTGTTTCAGTTACTAAGAAAATTCAATCTGATATTCTGAAGCAAATGCTTGATGCAATGGATATGAGATCAAATGAAATGAATGCTGAAAATAATAAGAAAGAAAAGACAGAGGCTGATTCTGAAACAAAATAAAGACATATCGATTGAAGATCTGAAACACAGAAAAGAGAGGCTCAAAAAAGAAATTGAAAATCTTGAGTCTGATATGGACAAATCCTTTACAAAGGTAAAAGAGAATACGTTTGGATCATTTAAACCGGTATCGGCCATAAAGAATAATCCCTTTAAGGCAGTCGGTATTGCAGTTATCACAGGTATTGCATTTGGCCTGACCGGCAAAAAAAAGACAAAAAAATCATCACAGCGTAGTGATAAATACGGTTTTGGGGGGTTGCTGCTTGATGAACTGAAGCGGCTGGCTGCCCGGCGCGCTACTGAGTACGTCTCTGCCTTTATTGACTCACAAATTACACCAAGAGTGCATCAAAAATTCGATAAAAACGAAAAAAGTAAAACAAAAACGGACTCATAGCCGTCTGATCTGTCAAGTTGTTAAAATTCGTATCGGAATTATTATTCCCGGAAATTTATTGCAACTCTATTGTAATTTCTACGTGTAATGAATACAAATTAACACAAACTCTGCTATGTTCATGATCAAATATTTTTACTCTTTTCTGTTTTTGCTGATGCCGCTCGCAATACAGGCGCAGCAACAAACCATTACACTTCAGGAAGCCATTGATACAGCGCTTGAAAATAACTACCAATTACAGCAGGCAGATAATAATTTAAAACTTGCTGAGACAAATATCTGGAGTGCCAAAGCCGATTTTTTACCTTCGATTAACGGAAGTTCCAATTACAACAGAACTACCGGTCAACAGTTTGATCAGACCACTGTTGCTTTTGAGGATGTTACTACCAATCGTATCGGGGGAAATATTAATGTGAATCTTACCGTTTTCAGCGGATTCCGTAACATTCTGAACCTGCGAAGTGTTAGTGCAGACGAAGCTTCTCAGAGAAACAACAGAGAACGGCTTCGGGAAACAATCATTTTTGACACAGCAAGCCGGTTTTTGCGAGTTGCACTGGACGTTGAGCTGCTGAAAATCGCAGAACAAACTCTTGAAGCATCACAGTCACTGCTGGAACAGATTTCGGCACAGGTTGAAGTAGGAGCACGCCCTACTGTTGATCTTTTTAACCAGGAATCGGTGGTGGCAAGTGATGAACTGGCCGTTATACAGAGCGAGAATGCACTTGAGCTAAGTAAAACAAGACTTATCAGAATTATGCAGGTTGATCAGGATGTGGAATATGAGTTTGATATTCCATCAGCAAACGAGCTAACCCTGATACCGGTGGATCTGGAATTGAGGGAAATGATTGATGCGGCTCTGAACAACAGAAATGATCTGCTTGCGCAGGAGCAGGTTATCAAGCGAAATGAACATCAGATTGGAATTACAAGAGCAAATCTCTATCCGACTCTGTCGGCCAGTTATGGGATAAATACGAACTACAATGATAATTTCAGAATCACAGCCCCGGATCCAAATAACCCCGGTGGATTTATTAGAGAAGCAGTAGGATTTAACGATCAGTTTTTTGACCAATTGGTTACCAAGAATATCGGGATGTCGCTACAAGTCCCCATTTTTAATAATTGGGATAACAGGACATCATTGCAAAGCTCAAAAATAGCTCTCAAGAATAGTAAACTGGAACTTGAAAATGTAAAGTTTCAGATTTTTGAAGAGGTAAGGCAGGCGTACAACGACTACATCTCTTTCTCCAAAGAACTTGAATCCACTGCAAAATCACTTGCAGCTGCAGAACGTGCACTTGAAACTGAACAACAGCGGTATAACGTGGGAGCAAGTACTCTCATAGAATTGAATCAGGCGAATTCCAGCTTTGTACAGGCACAATCCAACAGAGTACAGGCTGTTTACAATTTTGTATTCCAGGAAAAACTTCTGGACTATTTTATTGGCCGGCTTGATTCGAGTATAACCCTTAACTAAGAAATATTGAAATAAGCCATGGCTGAAAATTCATCAACGAGAAAACTGTTAAAAATTATTGGAGTAAGCTTACTCCTGATTATTATAATCGGGCTTGGGGCCAGGGCGGCCGGCTGGCTCGACGGTACCGATAGTGCAGTGAAGGTAGAATCTGCAAAAGCTGAAATCAGAACAATTACACAGCTGGTTTCAGCATCCGGCAGAATTCAGCCGGAAATTGAAGTAATTATACGTCCGGATGTATCTGGAGAGGTGATTGAACTGAATGTAACAGAGGGTGATTTTGTAAGGAAGGGGAACCTGTTGCTGCGTATTAAACCTGACATTTATCAAGCCCGAATCGACGAGCTGAATGCTGCTCTGTTAACACAAAAGTCCAGAATGGAACAGGCGCGTTCACAAATGCTTCAGTCTGAAGTGGAGTTCAAAAAAAATGAACTATTGTATCAGTCAGAAAACATTTCGGAACTCGAATTTTTACAGGCCAAAAATAATTATGAAGCACAAAAAGCGAATCTGAAGGCTACCGAGTTTCAAATCCAGAGCGCAGAAGCTCAGCTTCGCAGGGCAGAGGAAGAACTTGAACAAACTGTAATCCGCGCGCCGCAAGATGGAACTATCAGCAGCTTAAGTATTGAAAGAGGAGAAAGAGTACTTGGAAATGCCCAGACTGCAGGAACAGAAATGCTTCGCATTGCACGCATGAACCAGATGGAGGTGGAAGTGGATGTGAATGAAAATGATATTGTAAATGTATCGGCAAATGATACCACATTAATTGAAGTGGATGCCTATCCAAACCGCTCATTTGAAGGAGTGGTGACAGAAATTGCAAACTCAGCAATCATCACAGGATCCGGTTCCGCTGAACAGGTTACCAATTACAAGGTGAAAGTGAGAATTACCACTCCTCATAACCTGGGAATGTCAGGGGCAGAGCTTGCGCAGGATCCCTCATTTGAAATAGATGATGAATTGCTGAATCCCAATTTTAAACCTGGGATGTCGGCTACAGTTGATATAAAAACCAAAACAGCACAAAATGTGGTAACTGTACCCATACAGGCTGTGACTGTTCGGGATGCTTCCGAAATCAATCGTGAAGATGAGGCTGATGAGAGTAATGCCGGTAAGAAGGTTCAGTCTGAAGATCTGCGCAGGGTCGTCTTTAAGGTAAGTGACGGCATCGCAAAGGTACAGGAGGTAGAGACAGGAATTAGTGATAATACACATATACAGATTATGAACGGTGTTGAAAGTAATGATGAGATAGTAATTGGAAGTTACAGGATTTTATCTCGTGAGCTTTCTGATGGTGATACCGTAGAAATTATCAATGAATCCGATTTGCTTGTAAGAAATTGAGCCTGATTTCTTACTCAGCTATCTCAATTTTTGCAATACCGTAAATTTTTTTTGAAAAAAGAGTGTGATCAAATTTAATAACACCTTAACAGCGTAAAAGAGATACGAATATGTCTAAACCGGTAATTATCATACGGGACCTGAAAAAGCTTTACAAGATGGGTAGATCGGTTGTTCGTGCCCTGAACGGCGTATCGTTTGAAGTTAAAAAAAATGAATACATTGCCATAATGGGACCATCCGGTTCGGGAAAATCTACTCTCATGAATATGATCGGCTGCCTTGATACGCCTACTTCCGGAGATTATATTCTGAACCAGAATAACGTCAGTGAATTAAATGATGCGGAACTCGCAAATGTAAGAAACAGGGAAATCGGATTCGTATTTCAAACATTTAATCTTCTGCCCCGAACCGACTGTCTGAACAATGTTGAGCTGCCTTTGATATACTCCGGATTAAAATCAGCCGAAAGGAAAAAAAGGGCTACAGCTACGCTGGAGAAAGTCGGCTTGGGTGATCGTCTTGATCACAAGCCCAATGAACTTTCGGGCGGGCAGAGGCAGCGCGTGGCAATTGCCAGGGCCTTGGTTAACAATCCATCCATACTGCTTGCGGATGAACCCACAGGAAACCTGGATTCCAAAACAGGCGATGAAATCATGATGCTTTTTGAGGACCTGTATCGATCCGGGAACACAATATTGGTTGTTACTCATGAGCAAGAGGTTGCAGAGCACGCTCGCAGAATTATACGTCTAAGAGATGGTATCATTGAAAGTGACTCGAGAGTAGAAAAACCCGTTTTGGCAGACTTAGCACTGTAGGTGCAGATTTGAAATTCGTCTGTGGTTTATGGATGAGATTTTCGGAGTGAAACCAATGAAGAATGAATAGGTTTTATGGAAACCCTCGCGATATTCTTCTTGTTAAAGCTGCATGAAAAAAAGGAGATTGAATTTTGATGTTATCGTCATTGGGTCCGGTATGGGTGGAATGACGGCTGCAAGTTTGTTAGCGAACGAGGGGCGAAAGGTGCTAATCCTTGAGGCGGCTCATGTGCCTGGTGGCTGCAGTTCTTCTTACAAGCGAAAAGGATATATCTTTGAAAGTGGTGCAACCACTCTGATCGGGTTTGATGAGAACCAGCCGCTGAGAGAACTTGAAAACAGGCTCAATATTGAATTACCAAAAGAACCGCTTGATCCTTCGATGGTTGTACATATGGATGATACGGAAATTGTCCGTTACAGAGAGAAGAGTAAATGGATCCGGGAAGCAGCAGATAGTTTTGGAAATTTCAATAGTCAGAAGCGATTCTGGGATCTGGCTTATGGCGTCTCGGATGTAGTTTGGAAAGTATCTGGCCGTAATCCTTCTTTTCCGCCTGATTCACTTTCCGATTTGGTACCACTGATCAAAAATGATCCAAGGGATTTTTGGATACTTCCGTATATGATGAAATCAGTTAAAGAAGTTGTTGCAGAACATCATCTTGATACTCCCTCTTTTTTACGATTTCTGGATGAACAGCTTATGATTTCAGCACAGGCTGCAGCATCTGAAACCCCGTTTATTTTTGGGGCTCCCGCAATAACCTATACGAGCTGTACCAATTATTACGTTCCCGGAGGCCTTATTTCAATGATAAAAAAACTTGAAGAATTTGTTACTGAAAGAGACGGAGAGCTGCACACAAAAGAAAAGGTTTTAAAAATTCATAAAAATGAGGATGAATTTTTAGTTCATACCGGTAAAAATGAAACGGAATACCGCGCACCTGTTGTAATTTCCAATATTCCAGTCTGGAATATGGAGAATATTACGGTTGGTGAAACTGCTTCTTATTTTAGAAAGAAGTCAAAGAAATATTCCTCATCCTGGGGTGCAGTTACCATGGGTGCTGTAACAGATGATAAGTATCCTGAAGATATGCCGCTTCATCATCAAATTCATATGCAACAAAATGATCAGATTCCCGGTATAACATCACGGTCCCTGTTTGTATCTTTTTCAAAACGGGGAGATACAGTGCGGGCCCCTGCGGGTGAACGTGTCTTGAATATTTCCACTCACACCCTCCCTGACTTTTGGTATTCACTAAATAGTGATTATGATGTGATGAAATCAAAAACAGAAAGCCGTATCATAGACGTTTTAAAAAGACAATTGCCGATATTTCGTGATGCTGAAGTAAAACTGGCTTTTTCGTCGACACCGGTAACGTGGGAAAAGTGGGTGCATCGCTTTCGCGGAAGGGTGGGAGGCATACCGCAGAGTATGGACCGCTCTCTGTTAGACTGGATGCCCAACAAAACCCCTCTGCCGGGGTTATACCTCTGCGGAGATACTGTTTTTCCGGGGCAGGGAATTCCGGGCGTCACTTTAAGTGGAATCAATGTATATTATGAGATTAACAAAAACCAAAATAAAGAAACGTTTCGTTGGGCTATATAGACGATAATTATTCACCAAATACACAGTTTTCAGTATTTCCACCGGCAGTTAAACATTTATTAATCATAAATGTTCTCTGTTTTCTGGCACTGACAACCCCGGGTATCGGCGATTTCCTGTTCAGATTCGGAGCATTATGGCCGATTCAAAGTCAGTATTTTGAAGTGTGGCAGCTTGTCTCTTATATGTTTTTGCACGGCGGGCTGGGCCACATATTTTTTAACCTGTTTGCGCTCTGGATTTTCGGTCAGGCAATAGAAAATTATTGGGGGACGAAAAGATTCGTTACCTACTATTTCTTAACCGGAATAGGAGCAGCGCTAATACATATGTGGGTTGGCGGCGGCGGTGCCCCTACAATCGGAGCTTCCGGAGCTGTTTATGGTATTTTGCTGGCTTTCGGAATGATGTTTCCGGATCGTTATATTATGTTACTGATTCCGCCGATCCCGATTAAGGCCAAATATTTTGTAGCCATATTCGGAGCCCTGGAGCTGATGAACGGAGTAATTGGCACTCAGACCGGAATTGCTCATTTTGCCCACCTCGGCGGAATGATTGTTGGTTTTATTTTGATAAAATCATGGGGCATGAAAAAAGAAAGTAATTATTATTGATTGATACCGGAGAGTAACTATGTATCAGGATTCTTTTGCAGGAGCGGCTAAACGGGGATTTTTAGGTCTCCCTGTCGCAATACGCACAATTATTGCTATTAATGTGGTAGTATTTATACTCCAGGCTCTGCTGGGTCAAAATGTAAACCGTGCCCTGGTCGAATGGCTTGCATTTAATCCTGAATGGAGTGTTGCAATTACACAGCCCTGGCGATTTGTTACCTACATGTTTTTGCACGGAAGCGGGTTCCACCTTCTTTTTAATATGCTCTGGCTCTGGTGGATGGGGCGATCTGTTGAAACAAGCCTTGGCCCGCGTACATTTGTAGTTTTGTTTCTCGGTTCAGGAATCGGTGGTGCAGCCATTAATGTAATCTTCTCGTTTCTTATGGGAAGCAGTTTGGTAATTGGTGCATCAGGAGCCGTATTTGGTATCATGGTTTCATTTGCCTATCTCTTTCCTCGTACTCCTATCATGCTGATCTTTTTCCCGCCAATTGAAGCCAGGTTTGTTGTGGCAGGCCTTATTGCACTTGATTTGCTGTTTATAGGCTCAGGTGATAACATTGCAAGAGCCGTCCATCTCGGTGGTGCCGGAATCGGTTATTTACTTATAGATGCCCACTACAAGGGAGCTGACTTGTCAGCTTATATTCGAAAAATAGAGACACTATGGCAAAAACCACCATCCAAAAGGAAGAAAAATAAAAACATGTATTCTGTCAGTGATGTAGAGATTGTTGAAGAGACAGATCAGTCCGAACTGGATGAAATCCTGGAAAAAATTTCAAAAAAGGGGTATGATGGCCTTACAGACGAAGAAAAGAAAAAATTGTTTGATCTGAGTAAAAGAAATTAAATAAAATAATATGAACTCCATAGATCGCAGAAAGTCAATCAAAGTGATGGTAGGTGATGTTCCTGTTGGCGGGGATTCACCAATCGTGGTTCAGTCCATGACGAATACCGATACAGCAGATATTGATGAAACTGTAGAGCAAATTGACCAGCTTCAGCAGTCGGGTTCCGAACTGGTGAGAATTACAGTGAATAACGATGCAGCCGCTAAAGCTGTGCCATATATCAAAGAGAAGCTGATTAACAGGGGAGTTACAGTTCCTGTAATCGGAGACTTTCATTACAACGGACATCTCTTATTGACCAAATATCCCGATATGGCCCGGTCCCTTGCCAAGTTCAGGATCAATCCGGGAAATACAGGAACCCGGACAAGGGACGAAAATTTTTGCACAATTGTGGAACAGGCCATCAGGTACGAGAAACCGGTTCGCATTGGTGTGAACTGGGGATCCCTGGATCAGCAGCTTCTTGCACAGAAGATGGATCAAAACAGTGAGCTGAAAGATCCAAAATCGAGTAAGGAGGTGATGCTTGATACAATGGTGGAAAGTGCCCGGCGTTCAACAGCTCTTGCTGAAGATGTGGGTCTGCCAGCGGATAAAATTATTGTAAGCTGCAAAATGTCCGGAGTTCAGGATTTGATTCACGTTTATCAAAGAATAGCGAATGATTTACCTTATGCACTGCATCTTGGCCTTACGGAAGCAGGGATGGGTATGAAGGGAACGGTTGCAAGCTCTGTGGCTCTCGCCGTTCTGCTGCAAAATGGCATTGGGGATACGATCCGTGTGTCACTTACGCCAATGCCGGGTGGCGATCGTGCCGAGGAGGTTCGGATCAGCCAGCAGATACTGCAATCACTCGGGATCCGAAGCTTTATTCCGCAGGTTACCTCCTGCCCGGGATGCGGACGCACAAAAAGCACTTACTTCCAGGAGCTGGCAGATCAAATACAGAACTATGTAGTGGAAATGATGCCTGTATGGAGAGAGATTTACCCCGGTGTAGAAGAAATGGATGTAGCTGTAATGGGCTGTGTTGTGAATGGACCCGGTGAGTCCAAAAATGCAAATCTTGGAATCTCACTGCCCGGAACCTTTGAAGAACCGAAAGCACCGGTCTATGTGGATGGAGAACACTTCAAAACACTTAAGGGCGATCACATAGGTGAAGAATTCAAAAAAATTCTTGATAATTATGTCATCCGCACCTACTCAGATAAAGAAAAAATTGAAACGACAAAATAGAGGCCAGACCAAGGCACTTCCGAATCCCGGTTAAACGCTTATCTGAAATCAGGTTATTTGAAATACCACACCGGAGATGGGAAAAACCTTGTCAAATCACCCCACAGGGATATAGCTGCAGATAATAAAATCTGTTGTTGAATTTGATATGCAGTTTTTGCAAATTGAGTAAGCGCTTACATTTATAATCTCAATGGCTATTTAATTTAAATCGTGAGATTGTTTATGGATGCCGGATTAACTTATTAAATCTGTAATTTAAAAATTGGTAATTAATTATGTTAGTTAAAAAATATGTGCTGCTCCTTTTTTCAGTCTTTTTATCCCTTGCACTGATATCGTGCGATGATGAATTTCCATCTTCTGTTGATATTATTGACACCGGAAATGGTGATGACGAACAGGTAGATGATGGTGATGATGAAGAAGAGGAAGAGGAAGAAGAGGCTGCAGAGAGCCAGGTTTATGAAATCGTATTCTCTATTGAAGGAAGTGATGATGCTACCTTCAGTTTTAAAGCTGATATGACAGATGCAACATTTATTGATGAATCAACAGATGAAGAAATAGCTTTTGATCCTGAAATTCACAATATTTTTATTGCAGGCTCGATGATCGACTGGCCTCAGCCTGGTTCAAATGAGGACTTTCAATTGACACAACCAGAAGAAGGCCAGGAATTAACCCCTGCTGCTGCGATAACTGCTGAAGATCATGATTACAAATACTTTATTGTTATTGATGAGGCAACATGGGATCTCGGTGAATGGCCGGGTGATCCGAACCGCAGTGTAACAGTCGAAGAGAATGGAGAAACGGTGGATGAATTTGGAGTCCAGCCATCAGATGATGGTGATGATGAAGAAGAGGCTGCAGAGAGCCAGATTTATGAAATCGTATTTTCAATAGAAGGAAGTGATGATGCTACCTTTGCATTCCGGGCTGATATGACGGATGCGACATTCACAGATCCGGAAACGGAAGAGGAAGTAGCTTTTGATCCGGAGATTCACAATGTCTTTATTGCAGGCTCGATGATCGACTGGCCTCAGCCCGGTACAAATGAAGACTTTAAATTGACACAAGCTGAAGAAGGCCAGGAAGCCGCTTCTGTTGCTGCAATAACTGCAGAAGATCATGAATACAAATATTTTATTGTTATTGATGAACCGTCATGGGATCTGGGCGAATGGACTGGTGATCCAAACCGCAGTGTAACAGTCGAAGAGAATGGAGAAACGGTGGATGATTTTGGAGTCCAGCCATCCTAAGGAGTTTTTCCATTCGTTTATTAATTTACAATTAAGAAGTTTCATTGAACTATTGATCAATAAGTGGGAGGCGTTTGAAGCTTCCCACGATTGATCTCCTTTGAAACATTTTGTTAAATATGTCCATACCTAATCTATATCTATCTTGGCAAAAACAATTTATGATATTGCCGAAGCTGCCGGTGTCAGTATAGCCACCGTTTCAAGATCATTCAGCAATTCAAAAGGTGTAACTGAAAAAACACGACAAAGAGTTCTTAAAATTGCCGACGAGCTCGGTTATCATCCGCAGGGATTTGCACAAAGTCTCGCGAAAAAAAAGAGAAATGCCCTTACAGTGGTTGTACCGGTAATTTCCAACTACTTCTTCATGGAAGTACTTGCCGGAATTCAGGATCAGCTGAAAAATCTTGATTTTGAATTGAATATCGTAAATGTAAAATCAGATGAAGATTTGCTTACTCAAATTAAATTTCATCTGAGCCGCCGCTGGTCAGAAGGGTATATATTTATATCAATTCATTTCACTGAAAATGAGTGGAAATCCCTTAAAAAATTTGGGGTTCCTATCGTTATTATTGATGATTACTATCACAATTTTGATTCTGTCAGTATTGATAATGAAAAGGGCGCGTACCTGGCTACTAAATATTTGATCGAAAAAGGATATAAAGATATTGCAATGTTATCCGCTGACCCCGAATCAAGGCCGATAGTTCTGAGAAGAAATGGATATCGCAGAGCTCTTAAAGATAGTGGTCTTGAATTTAGAGAAGAGAGAATCATTGAAAGCTGCATTAATGAAAGGGATGGTTTTACAGAAACAGCCGGATATGAAGCAATGAAGAAAATACTGCAATTAAAACCGCTGCCTGAAGCCTGTTTTTCTTCTTCGGATATCCAGTCCGTCGGGGCATTGAAAGCAATGAGGGATATGGGAATCAAAATCCCATTGATCAGTTATGACAATCTTACAATCTCTGAATTTTTAGACATTTCAACAATCGCACAACCGATGTATAAAATGGGCCGGGAGGCCGTCAGGAAACTGATTGAAAGATTGGAGAATGAAAAAAAACCTGTCTCACACACCATATACTCTCCGGACCTGATTATCAGAAAATCTTCCGAAATAAATTTAAAAAAGTTAAAACAAACGGTATAATAATGAAACGAGCGCTACATTTTATTTTAGCTATTCAGATAGCTTTTCTATTAGCTGCCAACACAGCATTCAGCCAGATTGAGTCTGTTACTCCGACATTTCCAACAGAAAATGATGAGGTTGAAATCATTTTTGACGCAACCCAGGGTAACGGCGAACTGGAAGGATTTACCGGAGATGTGTTTCTCTGGACGGGAGTGATCACCAATGAAAGCACCAGTTCAACAGACTGGCGATTTGTACAGGGTACAACTGAGAATCCGGATTTCAGTTCTGATTTCCCGGAATTTTTGAAGGCAACACCTCTTGGAAATGACAGATGGAGCTTTACTTTCAGTCCTTCAGTAAGGGAGTTTTATGGTGTGACTGATCCATCAATTACCATTGAACAGATTGCACTCCTGTTTCGCGGTGTTCAGAATGGATCAGTCACGGCTGTGGGAAGAGGGCCCGGTGATTCGGATATCTTTATTGACATATTTGAAGCGGGTGGAGTAAATGTACAGTTTACCAACCCGGCAGATGAGTTTATAATTCTTGAAAAAAATGAAGACCTGCAGATTACGGCAGAAGCGAATTCCGATAATAATGATACCATCACAATGACCCTGTTTTTAAATGACAGTGAAGTTGCATCTCAGGTGGGAACAGAGCTGAACTATACATTTTCTTCAGCTGAACCGGGTAATTTTGAGTTTGTTGTACAAGCTGCCGATGAAAGCGGGGGAGTCGGTGAAGATTCCTTTTCAGCTGTGGTTAGTCCCGATCCGATTTTGGAAGCACGTCCTGCAGGTCTTCAGGATGGAATCACAGCTGCAGGAGATACAGGATTTATTCTGTCATTGTTTGCGCCCGGTAAAGAGTTTGTCTATGTGATCGGCGACTTTAATAACTGGCAAATTGATACGGACTTTTTTATGAAACGGGATGAAGTAAATGCTGACAGTGTCTATTACTGGATTGAGATCGACGGGCTGACTCCCGGCGATGAATATGGGTTTCAATACCTGGTAGACGGAGAAATTAGGGTGGCAGATCCCTACTCCGAACTCGTTCTGGATCCCTTTGATGATCAGTTTATTACCGATGCCACGTTTCCGAATTTGAAACCTTACCCGGCAGGCCAGACAGAATACCAGGTGGGTGTGCTTCAGCCCGGTAAAGCTGAATTTGACTGGCAGGTAGATGAATGGGAAAAACCTGCATCTGAGGAACTTGTTGTTTATGAACTGCTTGTTCGTGATTTTATCGAAAACCATGATTTTGCCACCCTGGCCGATACTCTTGGCTATCTTGAAACCCTGGGAGTGAATGCAATTGAGCTGATGCCAATCATGCATTTTGAGGGAAATTCAAGCTGGGGATTTAATCCTGCATTTCATCTGGCCGTAGACAAATATTACGGCCCGGCAGATGACCTGAAACGGTTTATTGATGAAGCACACAGCCGCGATATGGTTGTTATACTGGATATGGTTTTGAATCATGCTTTTAATCAATCTCCGCTTGTACGGCTTTGGAATGAGGGAACGTTTGGCAGGCCGACAGCTGATAATCCCTACTTTAATGTAGAGCCAACACACCCATTTAATGTAGGATCCGATTTCAATCACGAAAGTGAAGCGACAAAACATTTTGTGGACAGGGTAAATCGACATTGGCTGGAAGAGTTTCGATTTGACGGATTTCGTTTTGATCTTTCAAAAGGGTTTACACAAACAGACTCAGACGGTAATGTAGATTTTTGGAGTCAAAGAGATGACTCGCGAATTGCGCTTTTAACCCGCATGGCGAATCAAATTTGGGATGTGAATCCGGAAGCATATGTGATTCTTGAACATTTTGCAGCCAATGATGAAGAGCAGATCCTGTCAGACCGTGGCATGCTGTTATGGAACAATCTCAATTTCAATTACAATGAAGCTACAATGGGTTTCCACGAGCAGGGAAAATCTGATTTTTCTGCAGTACATCATTCCGTGAGAAACTTCGATGAACCGGATCTGATCAGCTATATGGAAAGTCATGATGAGCAGTGGTTGATGCTTAAGAACCTCAAATTTGGCAATCGCACACCTGATCTTACTTATGATGTTCGTGAACTGGAAACCGCCCTGGAGCGTCAAAAAATAGCCGGCGCATTTTTCTTTACGGTTCCGGGCCCAAAAATGATGTGGCAGTTCGGTGAGCTTGGCTATGGCGGCGGCCCGGGCGAGTGCCTGAAACGTGGAGGCGGTGGAAATGGAGACTGCCTGGCATCAGACCCGGGAAGAACCGCTGAAAAACCAATCCGCTGGGACTATTTTGAAGACCCGGACAGGAGAGCCCTTTTTCAGGCCTGGAGTGCACTCATCAATCTTCGAAAATCGCATCCTGCATTCAGCAGCGGGGAAACCGTATTTGAGCGGAATTTTAACGGCGCACAAAAATGGATGAATTTAATTCATCCTGATCTCAGTGTTCACATTGCCGGTAATTTTGACCTCGTTGAACAGCAGAGAACCCTGGACTTTCCTGAAGACGGAACATGGTACGAGTTCTTTACAGGTAACAGTATTACGGTAGCCGCGGGTGAAACTCCGGAGATAACCCTTCGTCCGGGTGAATTCAGGCTTTTTACAACACAGTTTTTTGAGACACCGGCAGACGATATTTTCACGAGCAATGAACCAGGCGAACTGGCGGGCGATGGTGTTCCGGAGTCATTCAAATTGCACAATAATTTTCCGAATCCCTTTAACCCTTCAACGCAAATACGATATGATGTTCCACAAGTGAGCAGTGTAAGAGTGGATATTTTTAACATGCTCGGGCAGAGGGTCGCAACGCTGGTGAATCAGGAACAGCATCAGACGGGAAGCTTTACCATTACATTTGATGCTTCAAACCTCAGCAGTGGTGTGTATATTGCAAGAATGGTAACCGGCAGTAACACAATGATCCAAAAAATGACATTAATTAAGTAAAAAATTATACTCTTGCTTCCGAAATTTTAAATGTTAGAATCATGATACAGAGACGTTTTGACGTTTTTATTCTTCTCTTTTTGTTTTTTGGTTCCCTTTTTCTGCATGGGTGTGATAACGCTCAGGATGCCCAAACATCACCGGACACAGAAACAACCAATGAAAGATTTGTTGACCATCCCGAGTGGTCTGTGAATGCGAATATTTATGAAGTGAATATCCGTCAGTATACTCCGGAGGGAACGTTCAATGCTTTTGCGGAGCATCTGCCAAGGCTCAGTGAAATGGGTGTTAAAATTCTCTGGCTGATGCCCATTCATCCCATCGGCGAAGAGAACAGAAAAGGATCTCTTGGCAGCTACTATTCCGTAAAAGATTTTAAAGATGTGAATCCTGAGTTTGGAACAAAGGATGATTTCAGAAATCTTGTAGAAAAAGCTCATCAGTTGGATATGAAGGTTATCATTGACTGGGTTGCCAATCACACGGCTTGGGATGCAGAGTGGACCAAAACAAATCCGGAATTTTATTCTCGTGATGAAAATGGAAACTTTCATCCTCCTGTAGAAGATTGGGAAGATGTAATTCAGCTGGACTATGAGAATGAAGGATTAAGGGAAGCCATGCACGATGCACTGGAGTACTGGGTCCGTGACTTTAACATAGACGGCTATCGCTGTGATGTTGCCTATATGGTTCCAACCGAATTCTGGAACAGAGCCCGGCAAAATCTGGATGCCATAAAACCTGTGTTTATGCTTGCAGAAGCAGAAACTCCTGAACTTCATGTCCGGGCTTTTGATATGAGTTATGCCTGGAATTATGCGCAGACAATCCGGGATGTAGCCGCAGGTGAAAAAGGATTGAAATCAATCGATGAAGTCATGGAACAGGAGTTCACAAGATTTGAAAAAGAGGACTATCGTATGTTTTTCACTACAAATCATGATGAAAATTCGTGGAAGGGCAGCGACCCTGAACTCTATGGTGATAATTTTGAGAATTTTGCTGTGCTTTCTGCTACGATATGGGGAATGCCCCTGGTTTACAGCGGACAAGAAGAAGGACTGGACAAACAACTTGCCTTTTTCGAGAAAGATGAGATCAACTGGGGAGATTTCAAATACGAAGAATTTTATAATACACTTCTTGACTTAAATACAAATAATACCGCCTTAAGAAATGGAACTGCAGGAGGTGATTTTGTAAAAGTATCAACAGATAGTGAGGAAACTATTTATGCATTTAAACGGGTAAACCCTGACGCGGAAGTTTTTGTGATTTTAAATTTTTCAGATTCGGAGCAAACAATTACATTGAATGAATCTACAGTGGAGGGGAACTGGCGGGATGTATTCCGTGGAACCTCTGTTTCACTGGAAACAACACAGGCTATACCTGCGAACGGGTATCTGGTGTTTGAGAAGATGTAATGGCGTTGAATGCATACATTATCAGCCTCCGGTGGTACACACCCCCTGGTTCTCCCTAACCGCCTGATGGCGTCAGTGATAACCGGTCCCCTCTCGAGAGGGGACCGACTTATTCAAAACGCCGAAGGCGATTTTGAAAAGGCAGGGGCGAGTACAAGGCATGGCTATAAAACCAAAACCTAACCATAACCAAATGAATATAACACCCAAACCTCGTCCCAAACTCAGTTTTTGGCAAATCTGGAACATGAGTTTCGGGTTTTTGGGCATCCAGTTTGGTTTTGCCCTTCAGAATGCAAACGTAAGCCGGATATTTGAAACACTTGGAGCCAATGTTGATGATATTCCCATTCTCTGGATTGCAGCACCGGTTACAGGCCTGCTGATTCAGCCTGTTGTCGGTTACTTCAGCGACAGAACATGGACAAGACTTGGGAGAAGGCGCCCATACTTTTTATGGGGAGCAATATTTGCAACAATTGCACTCTTTATCATGCCAAATTCACCGGCGCTTTGGGTTGCTGCCGGAATGTTATGGATCATGGACGCTTCCATTAACATATCCATGGAGCCGTTTCGAGCATTTGTAGGTGATATGCTTCCATCGGAACAGCGAACCAGGGGATTTGCCATGCAGAGCTTTTTTATCGGTACGGGAGCCGTTGTGGCCTCAGCTCTTCCCTATATGATGACAAACTGGTTTGGTGTGGCCAATACCGCCCCCGAGGGGTTGATTCCGCCATCAGTAAAATGGTCATTCTACCTGGGCGGAGCCATATTTTTGCTTGCTGTAATGTGGACCGTTTTCCGCTCACATGAATATCCCCCCGAAGAGCTGGAAGCTTTTGAGCAATATGAAAACGATCAGATTGAAGACGCAGCTGAAGCAAAGCGCGAAGTTCCGATTGAAGCAGGGGAAGGGCAAAAGAAAGTAAATTTTGGACTGATCTTCACAGTGCTGGGCGGTATTTTAACCTGGCTGGTATACAACGGTGCATATGATAAAGAGCTCTATGTGTTAACAATTGGACTGGCGGTTCTTGGAATTGTCTCACTTCTTGCGGGATTGTGGCAGAGAGCCGGTAAAACTGACCAGGGGCTTGTTGTTGTGGTCCATGATTTTTTGCATATGCCTAAAACTATGGTTCAGCTCGCCTTCGTACAATTTTTCTCATGGTTTGCCCTTTTCGCAATGTGGATCTACACAACCGCTGCAGTGACTGCTCATATTTACGGAACCAGCGATACCACGTCTGTTCTTTACAACGAAGGAGCCGACTGGGTCGGTATTATGTTTGCTGTCTATAATGGATTTGCCGCGATTGTTGCTTTCGGGCTGGCACCTATGGCTAAATTATCAAGCCGCAAAATTGTTCATGCTGTATCACTGATTGCAGGCGGACTGAGTTTAATCGGTATCTATTTTATGTCGAGCCCGACTATGCTGATTATATCAATGATTGGAGTTGGCCTTGCGTGGGCCAGTATCCTGGCAATGCCTTATGCTATTTTGGCCGGTTCGCTTCCTTCTAAAAAAATGGGCCTTTATATGGGTATTTTCAATTTCTTTATTGTAATTCCTCAAATCATTGCGGCCAGTATGCTGGGTTTTGTTACTCGCAGCTGGTTTGGCGGAGAGGCCATCTACTCGCTAATGCTTGGCGGAGGCGCCATGATCATAGCCGCAGCCACCATGTATTTTGTAGATGATGTGGATGCGGATTGACAAATCAATAAAAAAAAAGAGTTCTATCGATATACGGTTTACGTTTGGGCAGGCAGTGACGGGAATTCTTTTATTAAATCCGGTTGACGATTTGAATACCCGGTGTCTTTCGCAGCTATCGTTTTCCTAAACGGTAACCGAAAGGCTGGTGATTATATCGGCAACACCGCCACAGGCTGAAGGCCTGGTTTTCCCGAAATGAAATTCGCAACGTTTGATGTTGATCAGCCACAATTCCAGCACCTCTATTTGATTTTGTACCGCCTTCTGCTCTCCCCGACACATGTGTGTACGGGATTTCGCAAATGGCTCAACGAGAGGGGACAAGTTTAGACGCGTCCAGCGGATAAACAAGGGGTGTGTTCACAGCTTCGGCCAAAATCTGTGCAATAGACCTCATTGGTTGGCAGAGTCAAATAACAATCGTCCCGCAGGAATAGTTGGTGAAATTGCAAAGATGAAATTTAAGAACGGCATTTGATATTGCAAAGCAATGTAAAGATAATATTAAATTATCTATTCATCTCCCTGAAAACATGAATTTGTCGCTGCACATAATTACTTTTCAACAGAGTTCAAAGCACTCAAGAACATTTCTCATATAGACAGGACTATGAAACCAAATAAACTAAGCCGGCTCGATTTTTTAAAAACAGGTGCACTCTCAGCTGCTGCACTCGGAAGCGGGGCACTTGGATTCAAAACTGATAAAAAAAGATCAGCAAGTAAATCTGGAGATGCAAAAAATGTAATTTTTTTGGTATCCGACGGAATGAGTGCCGGTACCTTTAACCTGGCTGATCTGGTAAAACAAGATCAGTTTGGCGAAAAAACCAATTGGGTGAAATTATATGAATCAGATCGTGAATATCATCGCGGCCTGATGGATATGGCTTCTCTTAATTCGACGGTTACAGGTTCGGCATCGGCGGCCTCTTCCTGGGGATGCGGTCACAGGATTAACAATAATGCCGTCAATTGGGGGCCTAACGGAGAGCGGTATAAAACCATTTGTGAAATTTTCAGGGACTCCGGCAAGGGAACCGGTTTGGTAACATCTTCCCGGATAACCCATGCAACACCATCCGGTTTCGCGATTAACATGCCAAACCGTTGGATGGAGAATGAGATAGCCGTACAGTATTCTGAGCGGGAGTACGATGTGTTACTTGGGGGTGGCCAAAGGCATTTTTCTCCAGATTTACGAAGCGATGGAAAAGATCTCTATTCAGTTTTTCGTCAAAACGGATATACCGTTGTTCAGACAAAAGAAGAGCTCAGCAGGGCAACAAGAAACAGCCGTCTGTTGGGTCTGTTTAATTCGTCTCATCTGCCTTATATGGTAGATTACAACTCTCTTCCCGAACTAAAAAGAAAAACGCCTACGCTTGCAGAAATGACAGACGCAGCTCTTCAAAGGCTCGAAAAAAATCCAAATGGATTTATTCTGCAGATAGAAGGCGCAAGAGTGGATCATGCAGCTCATGATAATGACGCTGCGGGCTTAATATACGATCAAATTGCTTTTGATGATGCAATCAAAACTGTGATGGATTTCACAAATGGGAGGGATGATACTCTTGTTATTCTGACTACCGATCACGGAAACGCTAATCCCGGGCTAAGCGGCCTGGGAAGCGGATATGGTGACTCACCTGCTATGATGGCAACGGTTTATGACTACCGCCACAGCTTTGAATGGATTCAGAGAGAACTCAGAGAAATAAGAAATGACAAACCATGGCGAACTGTTCTGGTATCAAAAATTAAAGATGTGATTGAATATGCCACGAACACACAAATCAGAAGTGATGAGGCACTAATGATCAGGGAGGCACTTGAAGGCAAATACAGAGCACCATTTCGCAATCGTCAGGGAGTCGTTGGTGTGATGTCGGGTGTACTTGCCAATTATAACGGAATCAATTTTATCGGCACCAATCACACAGCCGATTACGTAGAGTTAGCCGCATGGGGGCCCGGCAGCGATCGTATTCCAACCTTCGTCCGTAACACAGCACTCTTTGGCCTGATGGTTGATATGGCTGATGTCCGGGCTTATGCGGAAGGGTAGCATGGGTTTTTGGAAGTTGAAATGAATGAAGAGTAAAAGAGACAGGTGTATGGCCAGCAAAAGACGTTTTTTTAACTTTTTTTCTTTTTCCAGAAGAACATGTTTTCCATCTCTAATAAGTTAAAAATTTTAAAGTCTCTCTTTTTTTAAGTAAATGTGGAGTAAAAATTTTTGATTGCAGTGAATAACCATCGAAAAGTTGATTCTTTGCTGCTTCTAAATTAGCTTATTTAAATAGTGTTATTTCAAATAAAATACTTCTCGCCTTAAAAGTGTTTTGGATTTAGTAACAGCAGAGTAAAATTTATTACCATAACTGGAATTAATGAGTAGCTGCACAACAGATTTACAATTACTGCAGGATATCAGGCAGAGTAATACTGCAGCGTTTGAGGAATTATTTAAAAAATATTATATGCCGCTGACCCGGTTTGCCTGGAGGTATGTAAATTGCAAAGCAATTGCAGAAGAAATGGTGCAGGAACTCTTTGCCGATTTATGGGAAGAGAGAATAACATGGGAAGTTGAGGGTTCACTTCGCGCATACTTATACAGTTCCATAAGAAACCGAAGCCTGAATCATTTAAAACATCAAAAAGTGAAACAGAAATATGACCCTCTCTGGATGGAAGAAAAAGAAAACCCGACAATAAAATTTGAGGACCACAGAAGAGAAGAAGAAATAAGAGAAGCAATAAAAAATGCAATAGAAGAATTGCCCCCTCGAAGCAAAATGACCTATAAACTTAACCGCTATGATGGCCTGACTTACCAGGAAATTGCCGAAGTGATGGATGTATCGATAAAAACCGTAGAATCTCAGATGACCCGGACTTTGAAAATATTGCGGGGCAAGCTCTCCTATTTACTGGTGTTTTCAATTGGATTGATTTTGTAGGTGGGGAATGAGCAACCTCTGCACGTGTTTTTTTGCACTGCGTAGAGTTGTGATGATTCACCTGCTAAGTGAAATCGCGTGAGCTGTCCCGGAATGCTCTTATACTAACGGTTGCCTTCAACATCATTTTCCTTGAATTAGTCAATTACCATGAAATGTGAATTTATTTAAATGCAGTTGCTAAACAGGAGGTCTCTCAATGCGTTCTATGTCATCTGGCGGATCACTTTGTAGAGTAGAGATGACAGTTGTTTTATAGACATGCACGGCGTATCAGTAACCAAATAGATCAAAGACAGATTTACACCGTGTTCTATAATGTGTGTGCCCTTGATATAATTTGATAGCCTGCTGCGTATAGTCTACTACCTATTCTTTTCTAACTTTAACAGCGTAGAAAACACGATCGGTATTTCGTTCAAACTCAAACCCGGTAGAAAGATTCCTCTGTTGCAGAGTTAATTTCATAGAACCAGATTTTCGTTACCACGTAATCTTTTTGAAAAAAATTGCAGGGTGACGCTTTTTTCGATTGTTATGAAGCAAGATATTATATAAAGTATTCACTGATAAATAAGCATTCAATAATATTGAGCTCAAAGAAAAAAGAAGTCTGGACAATAATACAGCGCTATGTAACAGGTAGCGCAACTCCGGAGGAGATAAAAAAACTTAAAAAATGGATGAATCAATCGGCTGAAATAAGCCATTTAGTTTCTGATGTGAAAGATATCTGGGATAATACTCCGGAGGAAAAATTTCAAGTTAATGTAGAGAAAGCATGGGATCGCTTTAAGGCATTAAACATCGAAAATGAAAATTCGCATTATGAGGTTGTCAGGCCCCCGAAAACGATCCTTTATATTTATCGTATTGCCGCTTTGATTCTGGTATCTCTTTTTGCAGCCTATGTAGTCTATACTCAGGATCAGTTGGAAAATAGCAGATTACAGCAGGAAGAAATTGTTATGATGCAAGAAATCACCACGGATGCTGGTGATAAAGCTCAGGTTACATTTTCCGATGGTTCAAGAGTTGTTGTCAATTCATCTACAAGAATAGACTTCCCAAAAACATTCCGTAATCAGAAGCGCGAGGTTTTTCTGGAAGGGGAAGCGTACTTTGAAGTAAAGCATGATCCTGTAAGGCCTTTCATTGTCCATAATAAAGAGGTAGAAATTGAAGTGTTAGGTACCAAATTTAATGTGCGAGGCTGGCAGGAAGACGATCAGACAGAAGTGGTGGTTGAAAACGGAAAGGTTTCAGTGAAAACTTTTGACGAAACCGCAAATGATATGGCAGAAGCCATACTCACTAAAGGCACATTCACAACCGTACAGCACGGATCTGCACCATCAACAGTTCAAAAAGTGGACGTAAAAAACAAATTGGTATGGTTGTCTGGCGGATTACATTTTGATAAAACGCCCTTTTGGCGGGTAATACAAGATATTGAACGAAGATTTAATGTTACTGTCAAAATACAAAATTCCGAGTTGGAGGAAACTTTATTCACGAGCACGTTTTCCGAAGCGGATTTGAACGAGGTTATCAATGTTATCAGTTCAACGATGGAAATTTCTTATGAAGCGGAAGGGAATGAAATTGTATTTCTAAATTGAAAACAGTTTTACATATTCAATAAAAGTTAAAACAATAAATCATTAATTCAGGTGAAGTTATGCAAATAAATCTACCATTTAAATTTGGGATTATAATTATTAACATTTTTATAGTCGGATTATTTACACAAGTAGTAGCTAATGCATTTCAAGCTGAACAAACCAATTCAAGCAAAGAAATGCATGCTATGCAAATTTCTGAATCACAAGAACGGATGTTTTATAAAACATCCTTTGATGAAGAAATAAGTTTGGAAATAGAGAAAGAGTCTCTGGATCAAGCACTCTTAACAGTCTCAAAAAAAGCGGGTCTTCGACTCACGTTCAAGGGAGATATATTATCTTACAATAAAAAAATCTCTTTGCATAATAAAAATATCAGTATAAGCGAAGCGCTTACAAAGATATTAGATGGGACAGATTTGGATTTTTACTTCTCTAAGGAGGGATATTTACTAATTCAACCGAGCCACCTTGAAGATGATATCATATTTGAGCAACAGGAAATCAGCGGTACGGTTGTTGATGATGCAAATGGTGAGCCTTTACCGGGTGTTAATATTATCGTCAAAGATCAACCAAATATTGGAACAACAACGAATATTGATGGTGAGTATTCACTTGAGGTTCCGGATGAAGCTAATGTTCTTGTATTTTCTTTTATTGGTTTTGAAACACAGGAAATTGAGATAAATGGGAGAAACAGGATTAATGTAGTGCTAACAGGAGCAGTATTACCAGGTGAAGAACTTGTTGTTGTTGGATATGGATTCCAAAAGAAGCGGGATCTTACGGGTTCCGTGAGTAGGGTTGAAGGTGAGGAGTTGGTATCCATACCCAGTTCATCTGTTGAGGACGCTCTGCAGGGAAAAATTGCAGGCGTTCAGGTGCTTCCGGTAGATGGACGGCCGGGGCAGAGTCCCGAGATCAGAATTCGCGGAGTTGGCACCCTGAATAATTCCAGTCCGCTGTTTGTAGTTGATGGTTTACTATTAGATGACATATCCTTTCTGGACTCAAAAGATATCGAATCAGTTGATGTTCTTAAAGATGCTTCCTCAACGGCTATTTATGGATCAAGAGGTGCAAACGGTGTAGTTATTGTCACCACAAAAAAAGGAAGAAGAGGAGACACACAAATTAGTATGCGATCCACTTTTGGTTTTCAAGAGGTGGCAAATGAACTTGAAGTAGCTAATGCACGGGAATTTGCTACTTTGGTAAATGAGTCAGAAGCAAATGCAGGCCGATCACCAATATTTGAAAATCCTGAAGCTTTTGACGAGGGTACTGATTGGCAGGACCTGATTTTCAGAGATGCTGCACCTACCCAAAATTATCAGCTTTCAGTTAGGGGTGGTAATGACAATTCTATCTATTTTGTAAGTGCCAACTATTTTCAACAGGACGGTGTAGTAAGGGAATCCAGCTTCCAAAGGGTAAACTTGCGAGTCAATAACGAATATTTCGCTTCTGATAATGTTACTGTTGGACATAATGTTACATTTAACTTTCAGGATCAGGATAGTGAAGCTCAGCAGCCTATTATAACACAGGCACTTCGGGCTGATCCAACCACCCGGCCTTTTGATGATGAGGGAAACTTTTTTGACACAACGATAAATGGCGCATCGGTGAATCCGGTTGCAAGCCAGCAGCTGACCAGTCCCGAGACCATTACATATTCCATATTAGGCGATGCCTTTGCCAATATAACGTTTTTGGAAAATTTTCGATTGCGATCCAGTTTTGGCTTGAATTTGCGCAGAAGTGAATTCAAAGAATTTATTCCTGAATTTGATATTTCAACTCTTCAGAGAAACCCGGATAGTCGGATTAATGTTAGAGATACGAAAATAACTCAATGGAATTCACAAAATACTTTAAATTATATTAATGACTGGGGTGACCACGCTGTTAATGTATTAAGTGGTCTGACATTTGAGGAATTTAAGTTTGAAGATTTGGGTGGCAGCAGGATTAATATACCCGGAAGCGGCCCTGAATTTTTCTTTTTGGACGCAGGTGAAGAGGAGGGGCAAACGAATTTTAACAGTTCGAATGCCTGGGGCATCATTTCATTTCTTGGCAGAGTTAATTATTCGTATAAAGACAGATATCTCGTTACTGCCAGTTTCAGGAGGGATGGTTCATCCAGATTTGCCGATCGTAACAGGTGGGGTAATTTTCCATCAGCCGCACTCGGCTGGGTGATTTCCAGTGAACCGTTTTTTGAAGATGTACCTTATATCAGTTTTCTGAAACTGCGCACAAGCTGGGGGATAACCGGAAATGATAAAATTGATACAAATGCTGCTATCCCCACAGTTAATGATAATACCTCCGTCTTTGGAGAAAATGAGGACATTAGAACCGGACGGACTATATCGAGAATTGCCAATCCCAATCTCCGATGGGAAGAGACAACACAATATGATGTTGGTCTTGAAATAAACTTTTTAAATGAAAAGTTTACAACGGAACTGGATTGGTTTCGGCGTCAGACCGATGATATACTAATTGATGTTCCGATTCCCGGCAGCGTGGGTGCTTTTGCACCGGTTATCAATGCTGCAGACGTGGTGAATCGCGGATTTGAATTAACGCTGCAGTGGAGAGAACAGCGCAGGAATTTTTCTTATAGCATCGGATTTAATGGAACGACCATTCATAATGAAGTAAAGAGCCTTGGTCAGGGATTGGAAGAGATATTTGATGGCGGTACCCGCAATTTAGGCTTCACTACAAGAACGGCCACTGGACAGCCGATCGGCTCGTTTTTTGGATTCAAAGTGGATGGAGTTTTTCAAACCCAGGAAGATATCGACAATTCGCCTTCACGTCCCGGTGATCAGCCCGGTGATCTAAAACTGGTAGATCTGAATGGTGACGGGGTCATTGATTCTGATGACCGAACAAATTTGGGTTCGCCAATACCTGATTTTGTTTACGGTTTTAATCTGGCAGGATCCTATAAGAATTTTGACTTGGCTATGGATTTCGATGGTCAAACAGGCAATCAAATTCTCAATGCAAGACTTGCTATTCGCGGATTTCGTGTACTGAATTATGACCGTGTTTTCCTGGATCGCTGGACCGGACCTGGAACAAGTAATACAGTTCCAAGAATAACTGAAGGCGGAAATAATTTCGAAACTGATCGGTTTTTGGAAGATGGAGGTTTTTTACGGCTACGTAATATTCAGTTAGGATATACACTTCCAATAAATACACTTGGGCTTGATTTCAGCAGAATACGATTTTTTGCCAATGCAACTAATGTTTTTACCAAAAGCGATTTTAATGGATTTAATCCGCAAGTTGCAGGTCGAAATCAAGGATCTACAGTAACTGCAAGCGGAATTGCTGATGAAAATCTATTTCCGATTGCGAGAACCTATACTTTTGGTGTCGAAGTTGATTTTTAAAAAGCTATAAATTTTAAAAAAATTCAATCAATAAATTATTATGAAAAACTTCAATATATTTAGAATAATTAGTACAACTGTCCTGGCTGGATTACTGCTTTTACTTTCAGTTACAGGTTGTGAGGATGCATTATTGGATCAGAAACCAAGAGGAGAACTAACACTTGCCAGTTTTTTCGAAACTGAAGAGCAAGCTATTGAAGCTACAAATGCAACATATAACCGGTTAAGAACATGGAATTTTGCCAATTTCATGTGGCTGGGCTTAACCGATATTGCATCAGATGACGCAAACAAAGGCAGTACGCCTGGTGATGCTGCGGCAACGCATGGTTTATTAGATAGCTGGACATTTGATCCAAGTACACCAAATTTCAGAAATACGTATATACCATATTACGTAGGTATTTTTCGCGCGAATACAGCGATCACAAATATTCCGGATGTCACTGATATGGACGAGACACTTAAAGCACGTTTGATTGGTGAGAATAAATTTTTAAGAGCTCACTTCTATTTCTTTTTGGTACGTGCATTTGGAGGTGTTCCGCTTATCGCAGAACCACAAGATCCGGCAGAAGCACAGATACCAAGAGCTTCAGCCGAAGAAGTTTTTGCATTCATTGAACAGGATCTGAGGGATGCAATAGATGTGCTGCCATTAAAATCTGAGTACCCATCAAGTGAACTGGGAAGAGCAACTAAAGGTGCTGCAAGAGGCATACTCGCAAAAGTACTTCTATTTCAGGAGAAATATGGAGAAGCAGAACAATTTGCAAGAGATGTAATAAATTCAGGCGAATATGATCTATTTCCTGATTATAAAAAGATATTTTGGCCGGAAGGTGAGAATTCATCTGAATCCCTTTTTGAAATTCAGGCGATTGCTCTGGAACCGAATCAAGGTGGTACTCAATACAGCGTACATCAGGGTGTAAGAGGACAGCCGAACATGGGCTGGGGTTTTAATAATCCAAGCGATGATCTGCTCAGTTCATACGAACCTGGTGATCCACGGCTTGGATCTACCGTATTATTTATTCACGAAACACTCCCATTCGGGCCTGTTGACGTACCCAGACATAATCCGCAGATGCTGGATAATCAGCGCTATAACCAAAAACCCTTTCGACCACTCGATGCCGCGGGAGGTAACGCAAACAGTGGTACTAACCACCGAATTTTGAGATATTCCGATGTATTGCTCACGGCAGCCGAATCAGCGTTCAGAAATGGAAATACCGGTGATGCACAGAATTATGTAAACATGGTTCGCGAACGTGCAAGAAATGGCCAAACTGCAACGCTTGGGCTTGAACCTGAAGGAGTCTCTTTCCTGGTAGCCGATACATTGGGAATGCCGGAAATGGAGGGCAGTCCATTTGTCCGCTTTGCAAGTGAAGGTGGACCGGCGGTAAATGCCGGACTTAGAACCATGGATTGGCAATTGGTCGATGGGAATTCTGTTTTGGTATTCGATGCCGTTGATATCATACTGACTATCGACGGGGTTGAGGTTTCGTCTGTAGAAGATTATAGAAATGAAATGAGATCCAAAAATCCGAATCAGACAGTTAACGTTGAAGTTATGAGCATCACAGAATCATTTGACGGAGGTACAAAAGTCAGAGACATCGAGACACAAGAGCTCACGATTACAACTGCTGAGTTGCTGCCAGATGTGAATAGTTCGGGACAGCAGCTGCTTGAAGATATTTGGCACGAGCGAAGAGTTGAACTGGCTATGGAGCAACATCGCATGTGGGATCTCCGCAGGACCGGAAGAGCTGGTGAAGTGTTAAGAGCTCTTGGTAAGAATTTTGAGGATAACAAGCATGAGCTTTATCCGATTCCCAGAGATGAAATCGATTTAAACCCGGAACTAACTCAAAATCCCGGGTATTAATTAAATGATTCAAAAAATCTCTAACCCAATCAGCTGAAAAGTTAACAGGCCTTGTCTTTTAATTCTAGAAATGATTAAAAGCAAGGCCTTTTTCAGATAGCAGAAGATTTGAAAATATTTACCTGACTAGATACGTACATGAATTTATATTCTTTTCTGAATAACAGAATCAGTTACCTGTTATTATTCCTTTTGATCTTTATTTACGGTTGTGGTGCCAAATCTATTGGTGCAGATGAATTTGACAGCATTTCTGTATCTGATGACTCACTTCTCACAATTGTTCAGGAGCAGACATTTCAGTATTTCTGGGATGGAGCAGAACCGGTATCTGGCATGGCTCGTGAGCGCTATCATCTAAATGGAGTTTATCCGCAAAACGACAAACATATAGTTGCAATGGGAGGATCCGGATTTGGTGTAATGGCTATACTTACAGGCATTGAGCGGGGTTTTATTACACGGAATGAAGGATTC
The DNA here is from genome assembly GCA_964517005.1 of uncultured Balneolaceae bacterium. Lineage (GTDB taxonomy): Bacteria > Bacteroidota > Rhodothermia > Balneolales > Balneolaceae > CAYVBJ01. The sequence continues at coordinate 31,686 of CAZFAJ010000019.1, forward strand.
GAAAGGCTTGAGCAAATTGTGGATTTTCTTGCAGAAGCGGATCGCTTTAATGGAGTCTGGCCACATTGGCTTAACGGTGAAACCGGTGAAGTAAAACCTTTCAGTCAAAAGGATGACGGAGGTGACCTGGTGGAAACGGCTTTTATGGTCCAGGGTCTACTGGCAGTCAGAGAATACATGAACAAGCAAGATGAAAGAGAGAATCGGCTCGCGGAAAAAATTGATACCCTCTGGAGAGAGGTAAACTGGAAATGGCATACAAAAGGAGGTGAAAACGTACTTTACTGGCACTGGTCGCCCAATTATGAGTGGAAGATGAATCACAAACTACAGGGTTACAATGAAGTTTTAATCACTTATATTTTAGCGGCATCTTCCCCCACATTTTCCATAGAACCTGAAGTATATCACCAAGGATGGGCAAGAAATGGTGAGATTAATACAACCATTTCGGCTTATGGTTATGAACTTGAATTAAGACATAACGGCTCCGAAGAGTACGGTGGCCCGCTTTTCTGGGCTCATTATTCATACCTTGGCCTGGATCCACGAGGATTAAGTGACCGGTACTCACCTGATTATTTTGAACACAATCGGAACCATACACTTATCAACAGGCAGTGGTGTATTGAAAACCCGGAAGATTTTGCAGGTTATGGTGAAGATCTTTGGGGACTCACGGCAAGCTATTCGGTGAATGGTTATTCAGCTCACAAACCCGGACGCGATCTTGGTGTGATTTCTCCGACTGCGGCACTTTCGTCTTTTCCCTATACACCCGGTGAATCAATGGATGTAATTAAAAATCTGTATGAAAATTACCGGGACCAAGTTTGGGGGAAATACGGTTTTTACGATGCACTCAGTGTTGAAGAAAATTGGTATCCTGAACGCTACTTGGCTATTGACCAGGGACCAATCGTGGTAATGATTGAAAACCATCGTTCCGGCCTGCTTTGGGATCTGTTTATGAGTGCACCGGAGGTGCAGGAAGGATTGAAAAAGCTGGGGTTTGAAAGTCCGCAAATTAACTGACATTTCGAATGCTACTAAAAATTTTACAATTTAATAGGAAGCTTTCTGCGATCAGAATCTTGTGTCTTTTTTTTAAGCAAATTATAAAACAAATAGCAGCTGCTTTATTTTTTATTCTGAGTTTGCCAATTGTTTTTATTTCATGTAATAATAGTACTTTATCGGGACAAAATTTTAATATCGCTACGTATAATATTTTCTTTTATACACCTCCGGAACACGAAAACAGTTGGAAAAGCAGAAAAACCCATGTAGCCAGCCTGATTCGTTTCCATAAAATTGCATTGTGGGGTTCTCAAGAAGGAGAGTACAATCAATTACAGGACCTTCGTGAAATGCTGGGTCATGATTATTTGGGTGTCGCCCGGGATGATGGGAATAAACAAGGCGAACATAGTGCTATTTTTTATGATCCTGATTTGTTTCACGCACTTGATAATGGCACATTCTGGCTTTCAAAAACCCCTGATCGTCCCACTATGGATTGGGGTGTAAATTTCCACAGAATTTGTACCTGGGGTGAGTTTAAACATATCGAAACTGATATCCGGTTTTATGTCTATAATGTCCATTTCGATCATGAAAGTCAGGAAGCCCGTGAAAATAGCAGTCGGTTGGTTCTCGAGCATATTGATGATAACACTGAGCCAGGTATCCCAGTAATTCTTATGGGCGATCTTAATGCAGAGCCCGGAAATCAGGCATACAAAAAAATAATGAAGCAGGATAGGTTTTTCGATGCTTACAACATTTCTAAAAAACCACCTCATGGTCCAAATGGAACATTCAATGGTTTTGATTTTAACAGGAATCCTGACCGGAGAATTGATCATATATTTTTGACAAACCATTTTAATGTCAAAAGATACGGGGTTTTGACCGACAGTTGTGATGGATTGAAATATCCATCAGATCATTTTCCGGTATTGGTTGAAATTGATATGTGAAAATGTTTCACTAGTAAATTATTACAAAAAGACGTCACAGCGAAAATTTTTATTTCTTTAACGATCGTAAAAATACAACCAAATAACTCTCTTAATGTTTTATCGGTAGAGATTTTGTTCCACAAATTAATGAAGATTCAAGCGTATTGATGACATTGGTATGATAGCACTAAAAAAGATTTTTATTCCGGTTTTTTTCGGAAGTTTGTTTGTTTTTGCATCCTGTATGCCTGAAACGGACAGCCCTCCTAACATCATTTTCATCATGACGGATGATCAATCGAGGAAAACGGTAAGTGCGTATGAAGGAGCCCTAAACCAGACTCCTAATATTGACCGCCTTGCAAAGGAGGGTGCTATATTTATGAACAGTTTTGTAGCCAATTCAATCTGCAATCCAAGCCGGGCTTCTATTTTGACGGGTAAACACAGTCATAAAAACGGAGTGGTCGGGAATGCTTCCCCCTGGCATAACAGCCAGACGAACCTCCCACGTTTATTTAAGGAAGCAGGATATACTACTGCACTGATTGGCAAGTGGCATATGAACAATCCTCCGGGGGATGAATTCCATTATTCAAAAAGGCTTACAGGGGCAGGTAAGCAAGGTTTTTATTACAATCCGGAGTTTGTTTCCGGAAATGGTGATACTACAATAGTTGAGGGGCATTCCACCGATATTGTCACTAATCAGGCATTGGAATGGCTCGATCAAAATACGGCAGATATAGGAAACAACCCGTTTTTGCTCTTTGTTCAGTTTAAGGTTCCTCATGTGCCAAGAATGCCTGAGTTTCATTTTCTTGACAAGTATAAGGATGAGACCATCCCAGAACCGGAAACGCTGTACGACGATTATGAAACACGGCTCTATTCAGCTGATGCCAATATGGGATTTACGTTCCGTCCGCTTCCGCCTCTCGAAGAACACGATCCGTCAGGAAATATTTACTATAACAGGATGACTCAGGAACAGCTTGAAAAATGGCACAGTTTCAAGGATCCTGAAACTGAGAAATACCGGGAACTGAAAGATGCGGGTCAGCTCGAGGGAGACGGTTTGCGAAAATTTTCTTACCAGATGTTTATTAAAGATTATCTGCGCTTGATTGACGGGGTGGAGGAAAATACAGGAAGGCTGCTGGACTGGCTGGATGACCATCCGGAAATCCGGGACAATACCATAGTTGTTTTTACATCGGATCAGGGTTTCTTTACGGGAGAACATGGCTGGGCTGAAAAGCGGTTTATGTATGAAGAATCAATCAGAATGCCTCTTCTTATTCGCTGGCCGGGCTATGTTGAACCGGGTACACGTATAGATGCAATGGTCCAAAATATTGATTTTGCACCTTCCTTTCTGGACGCGGCAGGGCTGGAAATACCGGAAGAGATGCAGGGTCGTTCGTTCGTCCCGTTTATAAAAGGCGAAAATTCTTCGGCTTGGCGGAACAGTATTTATTACCATTATTACGATCACGGTTTGCATGGAGTTCCCAGGCATGACGGTGTAAGAAATGAAAAATACAAACTCATTCATTTTTACACGGATGATGACTGGGAATTTTATGACCTGGAATCCGATCCGCATGAAGTAGACAATTGTTATGGGGATGAAGATTATTTAGAGGTAATCCGGGATCTAAAGATTGAACTTGAACGTCTCAGAAATCAATATGAAGTTCCCGAAAATCATTTTCGTCAACCGTATGTGAAAGCGGGGCCAAATCAACAATTGTAAACATTAAATAAACAAAGAAGATGCTAAAAAAAGTTATACAACATCGATTTATTTTCATTTTACTTAGCCTGATGGGATTCACTTTGGCAGCCGGTTTAGAAATACAGGATGAATCGGAAATGTCAGATGAAAATGAGAGACCACAGAATATCGTATTCATTCTAAGTGATGACCACCGACATGATTTTATGGGTTTTCATGAACAAGCTCCTTCTTATATTGAAACACCGGCTATGGATCGAATGGCACGAGAAGGCGCCCATATTAAAAATGCGTTTGTGACCACCTCACTCTGTTCTCCGAGCCGGGCCTCTATTCTGACAGGGCAATATGCTCATAAGCACCGTATTGTTGATAATTCAAGCCCAATTCCGGAGGGAACAAAATTTTTTAATCAAGACATTCAGCAGAACGGATATAAAACCGGTTATTTTGGCAAATGGCACATGGGCGAGAGGGATGACAGCCCCATGCCCGGATGGGACCGTTGGGTCAGCTTCCGGGGGCAAGGTTTTTACTATAACCCTCTGCTTAACATTGATGGAGAGCAAAAACAATTTGAAGGTTATACAAGCGATATCCTGACCGACTTAGCCATTGAATGGCTCGAGGATAAAAAAAACGATCCCGACGAACCTTTTTTCATGTATCTCTCGCACAAAGCCGTTCATGCAGAATTTATGCCTGCCGAGCGGCATGAGAGATATTTTGAGGACATAGACATCGAGTATCCTGAAACAATGGCAAATACAGAACGAAATTATCGTACCAAGCCTGATTGGGTAAAAGAACAGCGTTACAGTTGGCATGGAGTGGACTATATGTATCACGGTGACTTTGATTTTGATCAGTTCTATCGCGCATACATTGAAACATTACTTGCTCTGGATGAGAGCGTTGGACGTGTGTTGGACTATATTGAAGGCAACGGCCTTGCAGAAAATACACTTGTAATCTACATGGGTGATAATGGTTTTCTGCACGGAGAACATGGCCTGATCGATAAACGCCAAGCCTATGAGGAGTCGATGCGAGTGCCGATGCTTGCCTGGTCGCCCGGGTACATAGAAGCGGGTATAGTCATTGAGGAGCTAGTAAGAAACCTGGATATTGCTCCAACCTTTCTTGACCTGAGTGGTACGGAAACAGATATAGCAATGGATGGCATCTCATTTCTTCCTCTTTTAGAGGGCGGAGATGTAGATCAGGATCGGCAATTTCTGTACGAATATTACTGGGAGGCAGCTTTTCCGCATACACCAACCACGTTTGCTCTGCGTGGAGACCGTTATAAATATATATGGTATCACGGTGTGTGGGATATGAACGAATTATATGATTTGGTGGAAGATCCAAATGAAAGACATAATCTTATCGAGGTACCTCAGTATCAGGAAATTCGCAGAGAAATGAGAAACAGCCTATTTAACAAAATGGAATCTATGAATGCCATGCAAATACCACTGAGACGATTTAACTGGAGAGCTGATGATAAACTAATTGAGTAAACAGCAATCGCAGCTCATGTTATTTTGGATGTTTAACTGTAACTAAGTTTTCAATGATTGACTAGATATTTTCCTGCAATAAACTATCTGAAATTGAGGCAGCAAATGTAGGTCTGCAGGAAAATAGGAAATTAACTTATTGCTTTAATAAGGGCGAAAAAAATGAGCTACTATTAAAAGCAATTAAACATAATTAATTTTATAAATGGAGCCGAATAAATTTGCAATACTATTAAAGTTAATAATTGCAACATTACTAATTGGTACGATACTTTCCTGTGATAATGAAATGAGAAAGGCAAGAGAGCCAAATATAATTTTTATAATGAGTGATGATCATGCATATCAGGCTCTAAGTGCTTACAGCGAAAAACTCATTAAAACACCAAATATTGATCGAATTGCTGACAGAGGGATGCTGTTCACCAATGCTTCAGTTACAAATTCCATTTGTGCACCATCCAGGGCTACTATTCTCACGGGTAAACACGCCCACATACATGGTAAAGTGGATAATGTATTCCCTTTCGATACAACAAATGTAACCTTTCCGCAATTATTTCAGGATAACGGTTATCAAACGGCAATGTTTGGCAAGCTTCATTTTGGAAATAATCCCAAAGGAATAGATGAATTTAAAATACTACCGGGACAAGGAGATTATTACAATCCGGACTTCATTACTAATGAGGGTGATACCACCGTGCAGGGATATGTGACTGATATTATCACCGATTTTACCCTGGATTGGCTTGAGAACAGACGTGTTGAAGATAAACCATTTTTACTTTTTTATATGCATAAAGCTCCTCATAGAGAATGGTTACCGGCACCCCGTCACTATAAAGAATTTACTGACAGAACTTTTCCTGAACCCGAAACGCTATTTGACGATTATGAAGGCAGAGGAACCGCAGCCCGCGAAGCAGAGATGAATTTGCTTGAACATATGACTGTCTCTGCAGACAATAAGATATATCCTGAAATAGCTTATGAACTGGGGATACAAGAAAATTCAGATTGGGGCTTCCGGGTTTTTGAAAGTAAATATTCACGATTTACCGAGGAACAAAAAAAACAGTGGGATGAAGTGTATGGCCCCGTAAATGAAGAGTTTAAAAAGCAATATCCCACTATGAATGATTCAACTTATATGCGCTGGAAGTATCAGCGCTATATGCAGGACTACCTGGCAACTATTGCTGCAGTAGATGAAAATATAGGAAGGGTACTGGACTATCTGGATGAGAACGTGTTGAGTGAAAATACAATTGTGGTCTATACCTCCGATCAGGGATTTTACCTGGGCGAGCACGGCTGGTTCGATAAGCGATTTATTTACGATGAATCATTTAGAACCCCTCTTTTAGTAAAGTGGCCTGAAAAAATAAAACCAGGATCGATAAACGATGAAATGGTACAAAACCTGGATTTCGCCCAAACTTTTTTGGATGCAGCCGGCATAAAAGCTCCTTATGATATGCAGGGTGAAAGTTTGATGCCGCTCTTAATGGGAAACGCCAAATCATGGACGCGTGATGCTGTTTATTATCATTATTACGAATACCCGGGATTTCACATGGTTAAGCGTCACTATGGGATTGTTACCAAAAATTATAAACTGGCCCATTTCTACTACGATGTTGATGAATGGGAACTCTACGATCGCAAAAAAGATCCTCTTGAATTGAATAATGTCTATAATAATCCAGCTTATCAGGATGTAGTAGAGGAGCTAAGCCAAAAGCTTGAAGAGTTAAGAAAAAACTACAAGGATTCTGAAGAGCTGGATCAATATTACGTCGACGAATATAAAGAGCGCGGTATAATTGATTGAGTATCGATATGGCAACACTACTTAAACAATCATTGCTACATACAACGTCGAACAATATAGTCAAAGACTATCTGTATCTGTTAAAATTAGTTAAAAAAATCAAACACGTAATGATTTAGAAATTAAGGACGAATTATACTCAGTAGTACAAATAAAAAGGGGTCTTTATTGGTAAGAATAATACGCTATTAAAACCTTAATATAAATTCAATCAATCACAAATGGATAATACTATGAGATTCAAAATTAAAACCATGATTGTTATGCTAAGTATAGGAATGCTAATAATCTTGGCCCAAAGTTCATTTGCACAGATGCATTCTGAGGCGGTCTTAAGCCAAAAAGCAGATTCCGTGTTGAGTTTGATGACACTTGAAGAGAAAGTCGGGCAACTCACTCTGTTTTCAACAAGCTTTAGCGTTACCGGACCCACATTTCGCGATGATTATACTGAGTTATTGAAGGAAGGAAAAGTGGGTGCCATTTTTAATGCTCATGGACATGAAATTACCAGAAACCTGCAAAAAATAGCCGTTGAGGAAACACGTCTTGGTATTCCAATTCTTTTTGGGCTTGATGTGATTCATGGTTTTCGAACCATTTTTCCTATACCTCTGGGCGAGACAGCTAGCTGGGATTCCACACTTGCTGAACAAACAGCCCGAGTGGCAGCCCGGGAGGCAGCATCAGCTGGAGTCCACTGGACATTCGCACCTATGGTTGATGTAACCCGTGATGCGCGCTGGGGGCGTATTGCGGAGGGTAGCGGAGAAGATACATATCTTAATAGCGTAATGGCACGTGCAAGAGTCAGGGGTTTTCAGGGAAACGACTTTCATGATCTCACCACGGTATTAGCTACGGCTAAGCACTACGCTGCATACGGGGCTCCATTTGGTGGCCGTGATTATAATACCGTAAATATGTCTGAACGGCAACTTCGGGAGATCTATCTTCCTCCGTTTAAAGCATCCATAGATGAGAATGTGGCCACTTTCATGACCGCTTTCAATGAGCTGAATGGCGTACCTGCGACCGGCAATAAATTTTTGATGAATGATATATTGCGGGATGAGTGGAATTTTGAAGGTTTTGTGGTGACCGATTACACCTCAATACCCGAAATGATTGACCACGGATATGCAGCAAATGATACTGAGGCAGCGCTTCTGGCTCTTGACGCCAATGTAGATATGGATATGCAAAGTGGACTATTTTTGAATGAGCTGCCCGATTTGCTTGAAAACGGCACAGTTGATCTGGAACAGATTAATCGTGCTGTTAAACGAATACTGGAGATGAAATTCCGTCTGGGTTTATTTGATGACCCTTATCGCTACAGCAATGCTGTTCGGCAGGAGCAGGAAATTATGAAGCAAGAAAACCTCGAACTGGCACGTGAAGCAGCTCGTGAATCGATTGTTTTACTGAAAAACAGTGAAGAAGTATTACCGCTGAGCACTGATATAGAGAGCCTGGCTGTTATTGGGCCACTGGCCGATGACAAAGAAAATTTACTGGGCCCATGGTCTGGTGTGGGCAAGGTTGAAGATAACGTGTCAGTATTAGATGGGATCATTGAAAAAATATCTTCGGAAACAGAATTGATCTATTCACGCGGAGCGGAAATTGAGGGTAGTTCAAAAGATAATTTTATGCGTGCCGTGAAAGCTGCTGAACAAGCCGATGCAGCGGTAGTTGTATTAGGTGAACCACGTAGATTAAGCGGTGAAGCTGCCAGCCGGGCAACGTTAGATATACCAGGTGTTCAAGAAGAACTGCTTAAGGAGATTCATGCTACAGGTACTCCAGTGGTACTTCTATTGATGAGCGGACGACCGCTTGCTATAAATTGGGCTGATAAAAACGTGCCAGCAATTTTAAAAACTTGGTATCTGGGCACGCAAGGAGGTCATGCCATTGCTGATATATTGTTTGGTGATGATAATCCTTCTGGAAAATTACCGGTAACATTTCCGAGATATGCCGGCCAAATTCCATTCCATTACAATCACAAAAATACAGGCCGGCCTCCCAGCGAAGATGATCACTTTACGTCCAAGTATATCGATGTACCTAATAGTCCCTTGTATCATTTTGGGTACGGATTGAGCTATACCACATTTGAGTATAGTAATATGGAAATTTCTGCTGTTGAGATTACAGAAGATGAATCGCTGAGGGTTTCAATTGATGTAACCAATACCGGTAACCGAACCGGCGAAGAAGTGGTACAAATGTACATCAGAGACCGTTTTGCCAGTATTACACGCCCGGTAAAAGAACTGCGGAATTTCCATAAGTTGAAACTGGATGCCGGCGAAACTAAAACAGTAACATTTACCCTGGATAGATCAGACCTGCAATTCTATAATGCAGAAATGGAAAAAGTAGTTGAACCGGGTGAATTTCACGTATTTGTTGGCACTAATTCGCAGCAGGTGGAGCAGAAAACATTTCATGTAGTCAATAATTAATTCAGGAACAATACAGAATAGAATAAAGAATGTTCAGGTTTATGGTATTCACATTAGACATCAAAAAACATTGTTTCCGTGAATGACTTTTTATTGTAAACCAGACACAACAATATATAATTTGATAGAAGTTCCGTGGTATCACAAACTCCGTAATGAAATGAGAAACAGGCTTTTTGACAAGATGGAATCGATGGATGCAATGCAGATTCCATTGCGTCGATTTAACTGGCAGGCTGATGAAAAACTGATTGGAAACTAATGATGCAAATATGTAATACACAACTGGGGTTTTTAATAATTGTCCTGGTACTCCTGTCGTGTTATGAGAAAAAAATCGAACTAAAGTGCAGCACATACACAAACCCTATCAACATCGACTACACTTACAGTAATTTACTTATCGATCAGAATACTAACGCGCTGCAGACTGTTTTTTTTGATAACGGTCCTGATACCGGGGCTTACTTTTACAGTTCGGGCGCAGCGGCCGGTAACAGTGAACTGTTGTTAAGAAATAACAGAGCCGTTATTGACGATTTACATTTTTTTTCACCGCCCAATGCTGTTAAACTGGATTGGGTGTCCTCTGATGATGGTTATTGGGATCTGACAATAGAGGTAAACCGGTGGAGAAACCGTCCGGTCAGCTTTGGGGATACATTATCCTTTTGGAGTTTCTCAACAAATGAAATTTCCCCGGAAGCAATGCCATTGGTAAGCTTGTCTACAAAAAACGATGAGCAATCCGAAATTTTAAAAATCAACAAGAAGATTCCATCAAATGAATGGACACAAATTAAAATTCCCCTTTCTTCTTTTCTGTTTAACGGCAGAAACTTCAGCGGGAAGCCTGCCGACATTCAAGAAATCACTTTTCAACAGGGATTAAACGATAATCATAACCACACCATCTATGTGGATGAAATAAGGTTTTATAATGGGAATAGTAAAGACCAGAAAGCACCGGACGCACCGACTGAAATTAGGGCAACAGGGTATGACAGCCATGTTGATATCACCTGGAAACCGGTTCAGTCAGACGACCTTCTCTACTACGTAATTTACCGGTCGCTGAATGGAAAAGAGTTTGAACCGGTGGGTATACAATATGATCATACGAACCGGTTTGCTGATTTTACAGGCAGGCAAAATCAAATGGTAACATATAGAGTCAGTGCAGTCGATATCAATTACAATGAATCGAAGTGGTCGGATCAGGCAGAAGCCACAACCAGGGAATTCAGCGATGAAGAGCTCCTGGATATGGTTCAGGAAGCCTCATTCAGATATTACTGGGAAGGTGCGAATCCGGAATCGGGGATGGCTTTGGAGAATATACCCGCCGATGAAAACCTGGTGGCAATGGGCGCTTCAGGCTTTGGTGTCATGGCCATTATAGCCGGTATTGAACGTGGGTTTATTAGCCGGAGACAGGGGAGGGAACGGATGCTTAAAATTGTTCGCTTCCTGGAGAATGCAGACCGTTTTCATGGCGTGTGGCCACATTTTTTGAATGGAGATACCGGAAAGGTTATCCCGCTGTTCGGACGGTTTGACAACGGTGGTGACCTTGTGGAAACATCATTCCTGATTCAGGGCCTGCTTGTTGCACGTCAATATTTTAACAGGGATTCGGCCCCGGAGAAAGAGATATACCACGCGATTACGGAATTGTGGGAGTCAGTTGAGTGGAATTGGTACAAAAAAGAGGATGATAGTAATTTTTTGTACTGGCACTGGTCGCCGGACTGGAATTGGCGAATAAATCATAAGTTGATAGGATGGAATGAAACGATGATCACCTATTTGTTGGCTATCGCTTCGCCGACTTATTCTGTCCCTCCTGAGATGTACTATACGGGTTGGGCAGGTCAGGCGGAGGATGCCGTTCTCTACAGAAGGGCATGGGGAGAAACAAAAGATGGCGATCATTATCAAAACGGGCAGACTTATTATGGATATGATCTTGACGTTGCTGTGGGCAGCGGCGGACCGCTGTTTTTTACCCATTATTCATTTATGGGATTTGATCCGCGCGGAAAGAGAGACCGCTATACCAACTACTTCGGAAATAACCGGAAGATAGCCCTTATCAACCAGGCGTACACAAAAGACAACCCATTGAACAGAAAAGGATATGGGGAAGCCGGATGGGGCCTGACTGCCAGTGACGGCCCCTGGGGTTACCAGGCACACGAACCGAAAATGAGTATGGACAGCGGTACATTGACTCCAACCGGTGCCATTTCCTCATTTCCATACACGCCCGAAGAATCCATGAAAGCACTAAAATATTTTTACCGCGAACTTGGAGACCGGTTGTGGGGAATCTATGGATTTAAAGACGCCATAAACCTCGATCAAAACTGGACAGCACCGATTTATATGGGATTAAACCAGGCGCCGATGGTTGTGATGATCGAGAATCACCGCACAGGTTTGATATGGGAGCTATTTATGTCGAATCCCGAAATAAACCCGATGCTTGAT